>CAMLER010000423.1 GCA_946478915.1 uncultured Chryseolinea sp. | reverse complement strand
TGAGCGTGCTGTACAATCGGCGACTGTGCCGAACCATGATGGGTGCATGCAACCAATAAAATTAAGAAGACTATTTTATTTGACACGAGTTGCCTTGGAAGAATTGGTTTGGTTACCTGAACCACCAACCTCAAACTTCAAACTTTTTAACGAACCCTACCGTCTTTCAAACTTACCCGATTTTTCTTTTATCCTTATACGATAAACAATCGGATTCTTTTCGAATGTGGCCTGCCTGCCTTCTGGTAACGGTCCCATGCGATGTGATTGACTGGTGTCCCTGGGCATTATTGGGGAAATACGCTTCATTAACAGATTGCTGCTCTCCAAAGCTTCATCACCCTTCAATTCTTCAAAAGTACCCCACGCGATTACACTCTCCCAATCAGCCAGGTCTTTGACATCATCAACCTGAAAACAGCATTCAGGATTTTGTCGAAGAAAATCGATCTTCATTCCCTCCACCGTATGTCCGATGATCGACTCGCCATCATAGGCATAGGTAACAGGCACTACATAGATCTTTTTTCCGGACGAACAACCAATCCTACCAACCACGTTTGAGGATAAGACATTATCTATTTGCTTTTCCGTAAGGTCGCCTAGCATAGGTAGTAAAGATAGTCAGAACCTTCCGAAAGTTGAATTCATAAAATGTAAAAGTATTCGAAAGGCTAGAGCACTAAACTTACCACACCATATACCCCGACGATGAAAATAGAAATCACACTTATCCAAAAGGCAATATTGTAAAGTGTGCCCGACCGCACGAGCTGTTGACGTGAATATTTAAAATGATAGGCACCAAATACCACTATAAACAACAAACATGATCCGACTACCCCGCCAGATAACACCATAAGTACAGGAAGTTTGATAAAGAGGTAAGCACATGCCCAGAGCAACGGGAAAATCCAAGCGAGTATCGCGATCACTTTTTTCCTTTGTTCCACGTTGAAAAAATTGATCCATCCAAGCTGTCCAAAAATGTCGGGAAACAATCGTGACCAGAATGCAAGACTTGCATAGACACTGGAGAACAAAACGAAAAATGCCCCGATGAGGTAGATATTCTTCACTCCCACTCCAAGGGACTGCGTGTAGATCAGCGCAAGGGTATCGATAACTTCATTACCCTGCGGAATCTCGTCACGACCATGCAATATTGATGATCCAAGCAGATAGAAGGCTACCGTTACCGTTGTGTAAATAATCATTGCAATTATGGCATCGACGTGCATGGTCTGGATCCATCCCCTGGCGTGCGCACGCCATTGATCTGTATCCTGTCTTGGACCGGCGTATGATGCATACCCTTTCTCGAGACACCAATAGTTGTACGCAATGATCTCGTCGCTGGCTACCCCAGTTATACCAAAAGCTCCGATCGCGACTGCTATCACTTCGTTAGAAAACCTTAGTTGAAAACCTTCTATGACATCTCGCAATGTAAAAGCGAATTCCGTGTATTGAACAAAGTAGAGTGACGTCATTGTTAGAATTGTAAATACACCGATCAGGAACAGCGAGCCCTTTTCAACAATGCTATAATTGCCGCGATAGATCAAAGCCGATACAAATAGTGCAACTACAAATGACCAAACGGTAATAGAAATACCATCAAAGAGCTTGTTCAAAATGATTACGGTTCCTCCAAGCATTCCACCCAGTTGAACAATTTTGAGCAACACAAATAAAAAGATGATCCATACCGTCCAGTTTCCTTTTCCAAACCTCGGACCAGGCAGTTTATTAAATGCCTGCATCACGGTTTCCCCTGTTAGGATAGTGTGCTTTCCAAATTCCAACTGTACGGCTACCTTCACAAGGCAACTCACAATTATGATCCATAATGCGGCAAACCCAGCCTTGGCGCCAAGCACTGTAGTGGCAATGAGTTCTCCTGAACCAACAATCGAAGCTGATAGAATAAAACCCGGCCCCAGGAATTTCAATTTACCTGAGAAGTTAGCCGGCGCGTCCTTACGCGTCGCCTCGGAAATGATATAAGGATCCTTCTCCAAGCTGGTTTAAGGTTGAAAATGAAAGGTATCCAAAAAAGTTGGTTGGAAATTCAGAAAATTCACCAAAGTGGATGAATAGCACAACGGTAAATATCAACTCCGTGGTGAACATTCTTTTATCCGATCTACATTACCGCGCACCTGTGTTGAGAACGCTGAAATGTTTTTCCCAATTTTCTTCCACTTTTTTTGCCAGTTCGGTTTCTCCGTATTGATATAGCACTCTCTGCAGTTCTCCGAGGATTGCGACATTCATCTGCAGATCCCTTCCATAAGACCGCTCTTTGATGTAATAAGTGGCCAGCTCGTCCGAACGCGCACTCATCAGATTGGCGATTTCCAACGCTTTTTCCTTTTCACCAATCTCAAAAAGCATACTGACCGTCTGAGCGTTTGTAAAATCAAATGGCACTGACTTATCAGGCATTTTCTCCAGACCAAAAAATATTACATCCTTTGCACGGGCCGTATCACCCTCAAGAATGAGAAATTCGGCGAGCGCATTGAAACTGCTTCTGTGGTTAAGGAACATATTACGGTAGTCCTGATTGTAATATACTTTCGGATCGTCGGTATTTCTGAATTGAAATTTCTTCAGCATGTTTTCATAGCTGACCTTCGTGTTAACTAATTCCATTTGATTGAACGGACGAGGATTGTATACTGGCAGGATACGATAAGCATTCCCCTCTTGCACAACGTATCGGCTAAGATCGACACTGAACTGCGACAACGAAGTAGCATTTACATAAAGCGGTCTTTCCCAGTTAGAGGTAGCGAGAACGTCCAGCATAGCCAGATCTTTTTTCTCCAGACCATTAGTTCTAACGCGGAGCCTCATTTCCGGGACTACGAGCGAATCCATGCCTTCGGGAATAATACCCATGCTTCTCACCTTATCTACATCAACTTTCAAAACAATTTCTTTTGCCGGAAGCATATTCCGGGTGCCTCCATAATTCGGATGCAACAAACTTTTGTTGTTTTCCTTTACGAGCTGAAGGAATCTGTGAAGATCCATTTGTTTGATTCCTGCATCGTAAAACGGCAGATAATCATTCAAACCGCTCTGCTCATAATTTTCGAGCGTCAGCGTATAGGGGAAGGGTTCGGAAGTGTAGTGACGACGCATACTTTGCTCGATGTACCAGTCCGTATTGTAGTAGCTCAGTACGATCACCCTCATATCCGTTCGCACACCTTCAACCTCTTGTGCGTACCACAAGGGGAATGTGTCATTATCGCCGCCAGTAAAGAGTATAGCATCTTTCGTGCAGGATTGAAGATAGTTTACGGCAGAGTCAACCGAAAAATAACGGTTTGAACGATCGTGATCGTCCCATCCAGCAACGGCCATCACTACCGGAGCCGTGAGACCGACGAGTGTCGCAATGATCGCAGATGTCCTGATGTTTTTAATATATTTTGACAAATACTCGGTCATACCGATGACGGCGAGTCCTATCCAGAAACAAAACGCATAATAGGAACCAGCATATATGTAGTCGCGCTCACGCGGTTCCGATGGTGGTGAGTTTAGGTAAATAACCAAAGCGACACCAGTGAGAATGAATAATAGTCCGAGAACTGCAAAGTCTTTCGTATGGTTGACCGATTGGTAGAACATGCCGACCAAACCGATGATAAAAGGAATCATGAAAAAATTATTTCTTCCTTTATTGTCGGCCAGAACTTGCGGAAGTTCATCGAACCAACCTGTAGGGCCCAGCCAATCTGCATTCTGTATATCACTTTCCCGACCAGCAAAATTGAAAAAGAAATAACGGACGTACATCCAGCCAATCTGATGCTGAAACATAAATTTCAGATTATCGCCATAGGTCGGCTTCTCGCCCTCCGCTAATCCCAGGTTTTCCCTGTAAATTTGAGCGTGCGCTGGATCCGTACTCCAGACGCGCGGCAACAAGGTTTTCGATCCAGGAGGATATTCGTATTCGATCTGGCGATCCTTGATCTCATATCGATCCTTACCTTTTTTGTAGGTTGCCGCTCCCTCGTGATATCCAACAGGTTCGGCAGTAAAATAAGGCCCGAAAAACAAAGGTCTGCTGCCATACTGCTCCCGCTTTAAGTAGCTGACAAAGCTCATTACATCAGATGGATCATTCTCGTCTATGGGCGGATCATAGGAAGAACGAATAACGACCATAGTATATGACGAATACCCGATCAGAATGAAAGCCGTCGCCGTGAGGAAGGTGTTAAGGACAACCTTTTTATTTTTTTGAGAATAGATAATACCCCAAATCAAAGCTGCGATCAGCATTGAACTGAAGACAATCACACCAGACCCGAAGGGCAAACGCAGACTATTCACGAAATAGATTTCAAAATAACTTGCAATGGTTGGCAAGCCAGGAATGATTAGTTCGTTAATAAAGAAGATGATAAGCAGACTTAACAGGAGAGTTGCGATTACCCCCCACGTTGTTGGTGTATATTTTTTGAAATAAAAAATGAGCGCTAACGCCGGTATAGTGACCAGGTTGAGAAGGTGGACGCCAATAGACAGACCCATCATATAGAAGATCAGCAACAGCCAGCGGTTTGCCTTTGATTCATCTTCTATCACCTCCCATTTGAGCATTGCCCAAACCACGAAAGCTGTAAAGAACGATGACATTGCATACACTTCAGCTTCCACCGCCGAAAACCAGGCAGATTCGGAGAAGGTAAGGGCCAAAGCACCAACGATTCCAGCACCCATCAATGTCCAGGCTTTTTCGGTTGTGATCTCCGCATCATTCGCGATCCGCATAACTTTCCGGCCAAAAAGCACTATTGACCAAAAAAGAAATAAGACTGCGAATGAGCTGGCCAGAACGCTGCTAAAATTTATCCAGTAAGCGACCTTAGTGACGTCCCCAAAGGCAAGGAATGAAAAAAGTCTTCCAATAATCAGGAACAACGGGGCGCCTGGCGGATGGGGCACTTCCAGCTTATAGGAAACCGCGATGAATTCGCCACAATCCCAATAGCTGGCAGTTTCCTCCATGGTGATCCAGTAAGTGATCAGAGCCACGCCAAAAACGGCCCATCCTGTTATATTATTAAG
>CAMLER010000422.1 GCA_946478915.1 uncultured Chryseolinea sp. | reverse complement strand
TGGTGTTTACGCATGCGTGACAGGGCCGAATCTTGAGACCCGCGCTGAATACCGGTATTTGCGTCGGATTGGAGCCGACGTGGTAGGAATGAGCACTGTTCCGGAAGTAATCGTTGCCAACCACGCCGGATTACCATGCTGCGCCATCTCAGTTCTTACGGACGATTGTGATCCTGACAATCTGAAGCCTGCGAACATTGCCGAAATTATTGAGGTGGCCAGTAAAGCCGAGAACAAATTAACAGAGTTGTTCATTGAGCTGATCTATGCTCTTTAGTTGCACTGCTGAAACTCTTAACAATTTATTATGAAACTTTTTCTGGTGATAATATCCGGGGTTTTGGTTGCATTCACACCAAAAACCTTTGCGCAGAAGAATCGGGTGCAGGTAACCTCTCCGAACAAAAAAATTGTGGTCGACATCACAGCGCAAACAGAACTTATGTGGACTGTTAGACATGGTGATCAAGTTTTAATTGAGCCCTCAGCCATTGGGTTGCAACTACAGTCTGGGGAAGTGCTGGGTGCGGACCCCAAAATCTCATCGTCGAAATTGGAAAAGGTGCAAAAGGAGATCACTCCTGTAAATTATAAGAAATCATCTGTTGCGGATGAATACAATCAACTCACCGTGCGGTTGAAAGGCGATTACGGCGTGTTGATACGGGTATACAACGACGCTGTGGCGTATCGACTGTTTACTTCTCGAAAGGATGAACTGATTATCAAAAACGAAATAGTTAATTTCAATTTCTCAGATGATCATCATGCTTTCATTCCTTTTGTCAGAGATCTGAGGGGTACAGAAATTTATGTGAACTCGTTTGAAGCTCTTTACAAGGAGACGAAACTTTCCAGGATTAACCCGGATACACTGGCGTTTTTACCCTTGCTCGTTGATGTCGGAAATGGTAAGAAGCTCGTTATTCTTGAAGCAGACCTCGAGGATTATCCCGGGATGTTTGTGAATTTAAATGAGGAGACCAACAAGGGACTCATTGGCGTATTTGCTCCGTATCCGCTTGAGGAGAAACAAGGTGGTTTTAACCAGATGAATCTTATGGTAACGAAGCGTGCGGATTATATAGCCCGGACGAAAGGAACAAGAAGTTTTCCCTGGAGGGTAATTGCCATTAGCGAACGTGACAGGGAGCTTTTGGACAATGACATTGTGCAGAAATTGGCTGCACCGCCAAGAATAGCCGATCTGACATGGATCAAGCCCGGCAAAGTGGCGTGGGACTGGTGGAACAACTGGAATATTTCCGGGGTCGACTTTCGTGCAGGGATTAATACGCCAACCTATAAGTATTACATCGATTTCGCCGCGAAGAACAAAATCGAATATATCATCATGGACGAAGGATGGTCTGTTAGCACAGACATGACCAAAGTGTCTGAAAAGATCGATCTCCAGGAAATTGTGGAGTATGGCAAAGAAAAGGGAGTGGGAGTAATTCTTTGGGCGACATGGTATGCGCTGACAAAACAAATCGATGACGTATTTGAGAAGTATTCAAAAATGGGAGTAAAGGGATTTAAGATCGATTTCCTCGATCGTGATGACCAAAAGATGGTAGCGTCGACTTATGAAATAGCGGAAAAGGCTGCTCGTTATAAATTGTTAATTGATTATCACGGTGTTTTTAAACCCACAGGCTTGCAAAGAACATATCCTAACGTTATTGGATTTGAGGGTGTGAAGGGCATGGAAAATACGAAATGGGCAAGGGATGATGTGCCTCGCTATGATGTATCTATCCCATTCATACGTATGATGGCTGGGCCCATGGATTACACTCCCGGCGCAATGAAGAATGCGAATCGGGAGAACTTTCGCCCGATCCACGCGGCGCCGATGAGTCAGGGTACGCGATGCCATCAATTGGCGATGTATGTGGTATTTGAGGAGCCGTTGAAGATGCTGTCCGACAATCCTACCAGCTACATGAGGGAGCAGGAATGCACGGATTTCATTACCAAATTTCCGACGATATTTGATGAATCGGTACCCATGGATGGAAAGGTTGGAGAGTACGTAGCAATCGCACGCCGCAAGGCGGATACATGGTATGTAGGAGCGATGAGTAATTGGAACGAACGGGATCTAACTTTAGATTTTTCTTTTCTTCCGAGAGGAAATTACCAGGCAGAGATTTTCAAAGATGGTGTGAACGCCGACCGGGATGGAACAGATTATAAAAAGGAAGTTGTCAAAATTAACTCTGGGGACAAAGTCCGGATACACATGTCGACTGGTGGCGGCTGGGCTGCAATAGTAACAAAACTCCGCTAAAGCGATTTCATAAAGCAAGAGCGATTACATCTGGCAGCCATGTCACATTTGCGGGCCTGAGCAACCCGTAAAAAAATGACTCCATATTTATTTTTTCCCGCTATAATCAGCTGCTAACTAAAATCGGCCAATAGTAAACATTTATAATTCCTTCTAAACCTCCTTTTCATGTTGAAATAATTTGCTTTGTAATTATTGGGTTTCCGATAAAATCCGACGTCACAAAGTCTCTTTGCGGATATCAAGATGTCAAAGCGCATTTCCACGGATAGTGCTCTTTGAGCCTTCTGTATCATTATCCCTATTCCTGTTATGCCCTTCTTAAAACCTTAGGAATAAGACAGAGTTAAACTCATTTGTTTGATATGGTCAGGGACAAATATTTAGTGAAAACATTGGTGCGAAGTTATTTTACATTATTCTCTTAAAAAACGATGAGATTTTATGCCTGGGTGACCCTTGTAAGTGAAGAATGCGCCAGGATGATAATGAACGGCGTGCGCCTACCGCAGTAGTTGGTATTCTTAAAGAATTGGCATGAAGATGTATTATGGCTCACACAGAAAAACATTGGCGATAACTTGTCGTGGACTGAGATGGTTGATAGTTACCACTTTTTTCCTCTTGGCTTGTCAATCTGAAAAACTAAAGCAGCAGACTGATTCATCCAAATGGACGAAGCTGGGACCCGGTGGAGGTGGAGCGACTTTCTTCCCGACGTTTTCTTACGCGTCAGACCAAGAGTTTTTGGTTCGATGCGACATGACTGGAAGTTATCTTACAAAAAATGGTGGTGACTTCTACACTCAAATAAATTTTGCAAATGGCGCTAATAGTTTTGCGTTCGATCCTCACGACCCCAAAACTATTTATATCGGCTCAGCGTCGTTAAATCGCTCTGCCGACGGTGGCGAGACATGGACTCAGATTTTTCCAAAAAAGGAGGAGATCCTATCTGAAAAATATTTTGGTGATCATGCTAATTACTCTTTTAAAACTGTATCAAACTCACTCTACAATTCTGAAAGTAGTGATATCAGCCGAATTCGTGTCGACCCGCTAAACAGGGATGTTCTTTACTTTAGCATGGGCAAATCATTTTACTATTCGAAGGATCGCGGGAGGACTTACAGTCGAAAAGATCTCCGGCATTCCGTGGATTTTATTTACACCAATCCAGGAAGCCTGAAAGACGTAGTTTTGGTTTTTACTGAGATGAGCATCTATACCTTCAACAAGAGCTCTGAAACACTTGTAGAGAAAGAACTGCCGCCGGGCATGGTTCCGGCATTTTCTTTTTCGGGCGGAATGCTAAAAGGCAAAGATGATGTTGTTTTGTATGCACTTCACCATGATCAGACAAAGGAAATTGCAGAAGAGTTTGGGTACACAGAATTGTGGACATCACGGGATTCAGGCATAACGTGGGAAAAGATCATCAATGAAATTGTCAACAACGATAAGGCTAAGGTACAGCCAAGTTATTCGATGGTTTCATGTTCTGAACTTGACGCTGAACATGCTTACCTGGTAACTAATCGTTATGAAGAAAAATCAGTCGACAAAATCATTTATTGGTATGGAGCATTAAAGACTGGCGACTCCGGAAAAAAATGGGATTGGGTGTGGAAAGGTGGTGGTGGGTCAGGCCAATATGGTGTAAAGGATGGCATCGGTGTTTCAAATCTTAAAGATGCCTGGACGGAGAAGGCATTTGGTGGAGAATACATCAGACTGATGGATACGGGCGTTTCACCTTCAAACGGAAATGTTGCCATTGTAACAGATTGGTATCGGACCATGAAAACTATTGATGGTGGTAACACATGGCGCGAGATATACAGTGAAGAGCAACCCGACGGATCGTTCATCAGCCGCGGATTGGATGTAACCACCGCTTATGCGGTCCATTTCGATCCATTTGACAGCAACCACCTGGCTATTAGCTACACGGATATTGGATATCATCATTCTTTTAACCGCGGAAAGAGTTGGATGAGGTCGATGAAAGGGATCCCAGATGCGTGGCAAAATACATGCTATTGGATAGTTTTTGACCCAGAGATAAAGAATAAGATCTGGTCTGTGTGGGGGAACCTGCACGATTTCCCCAGGGGAAAGATGACGCGCAGTCCGTCGTGGAAGGAAAGGTCGCGTGGGGGAGTTTGTGTTTCGCTTGACGGAGGAAAAACATGGGCTGTGAGCAACGAAGGTATGACCGACAACGCTGCAACCACATCGCTGGTGCTCGACTCCAAATCGCCCGCCGGTAATCGGACGTTGTATGCGACTGCTTACAACAAAGGGGTTTTCAAATCTGTCGACGATGGTAAAACCTGGGCTTTAAAAAATAATGGGATTGACGAAAACACCTGCGCATTCGAAATTACACGAACAGGCAACGGTACACTGTTTCTCGTAGTGAGTCCAACGCCAGCACACCGGTATGGCAAAACAGGACCGGAATTTTTTCCGGGAGCAGTATACAGATCTACCGATAATGCGGAAAGCTGGACCAAACTTAACATAAGTGACAATCCAGTAATATTTCCAAATGGAATTGATTACGACACTGAAAATCCCAATAGAATTTATCTCGGCTGTTGGTCGTCCATTACTTTGAGCGACCTTGTCGGTGGTGCGGTTGCACGCGGCGCGGGCGGCAATAAGACCTTGCAATCGGAAGGTGGAGTTTTTCTTTCTGAAGACAATGGTGAAACATGGACGCAGATTTTCGATAGAGAGCAATATGTTTACGACGTAACAGTAGATCCATATCATAAGGGCCGACTTTATATCAATACATTTAATCAGGCAGCTTATCAATCCG
>CAMLER010000421.1 GCA_946478915.1 uncultured Chryseolinea sp. | reverse complement strand
ATCACAAATAATTAACTCAAAATCTTTAAAAGTTTGATTCAGAATATCTGCGATTGAAAGTTTCAA
This sequence comes from uncultured Chryseolinea sp., assembly GCA_946478915.1. Next base: position 5,068 of record CAMLER010000421.1, on the reverse strand, counting down.
CCTCTCTGACCGATTATATGTCACTAACACAATACTTACCACGATTTTTCTTGCGTTTTTTGTGTTATCATTTTTTACCTAGTCACTACGTTGCATATAGGCGATTTCTCGCAAATAAAAAAAAGTTTTTTCTATTAGTTCGAATATAATTCGGTAACTGTCATCGATGGAGAACCGCAACCAAGCGACCGTCATCGTGCATCAAGAACACTATGAAAACATGAAAGGTTATTCGTAGCAATCCAAAATTTTGCCGCTAACGATTTAAATGGCTTCGTTCGCAAAAAAAATTATTCGGGCAGCTTGAAAACGATTGTAAATGTCGTGCCCTCTCCTACAGCGCTTTGCACTTCTACCTCCGCGTTGTGGCTATTTAAGATATTTTTAGTCGAAGTCAGGCCCAGGCCCATACCCCCTGGTTTATCAGTGTAAAAAGGATCAAATAATTTCTCGATCTCTTCAGGCGCTATCCCTTTGCCATTATCACTAATAACAGTAAAAATCGATCCGTTTCTCTGTTCCGCCGTGACTTTTAAAACGCCGGTCCCCGGTTGCATTGCCTCTAGTCCATTAATGATAATATTTAAAAGCGCAATCTTAATCTTTTCGCGATCCAACAGAATTCTGGGAAGGTCAGATTGCAGATTTTTTTCCAGTTTAATCTGATTGAGGTTAATCCTGTCGATAGATAAAGCCAGTGTTTGTTCCAGGATTTCAGTAATTGGCGTCAGTTCGAGATTTAATTCTTTCGGTTTGGACGAATTCAGCATTTCGCTAATCAGCTGCTCGATGCGATTAGCGTTTCTTTCAATAATCTCAACATACAACTTCACATCGGGGTTATCCGCAGGCATCTCCTCCTTCATTTGGTCGAAGGCTAAGGTAAGATTGGTAAGCGGATTTCGGACTTCGTGCGCTATCGTGCGAGCAATTTTACCCGTCATTGAAAGCCTCTCTGCTATAAGCATGTCCCTTTCTGCCTTTTTGCGCATAGTCTGATCGTGAATTATACCTTGATAACAGCAAAACTCCGACAACTGGTCAGCGATAAAAACGCAGTTTACGAGGCATGCTTTCTTCGCACCTCCTTTGGAAACCAATGCGGTATCAAAGCCCCGGATTTGTTCCGCGTCTTTCAGCGTATTTTGAAAGAATTCATACTCCTGATGGCTTGCAAAAAGATCGCTTATCTTCAAACGCAAAGCCTCTTGTTTGGAGTAATTGAAAAATTGAGTAAAAGATTCGTTTACGTCGACAAGCTTTAATTGTTCATTGGCGAGAAAAATGGGATCGATAGAGCGTTCAAAAAGCGAGCGATAACGCTTTTCTTTTTCGTCCAGTTCTCGAATTACTTTGGCCTGACTCAGCCCATAGCGAATACTTCGCTCTAGCATGGGGCCGTTCAATTCAGTTTTTATAAGATAATCAGCTGCACCGAATCTGGTCGCGTCTAAGTCAACTTTCAGGTCACCCTGCCCGGTTAATAAAATACTGGGCGTGATCACGCCTTTTTGTTGAGCAAACTTGATAAGATCAAGACCCGTCTCACTTCCGAGTCGATAATCAATCAAATATACATCATGATTACCCAAGACCATCTTAAGCCTCGCTTGCTCAGGTTTTGGCTCCCATTCCAACTCAAAATTAAAATTCGCGCTTTCCGAGAGAAATTCCCTCACAAGCAAAACATCGTCTTCATCGTCTTCAATCAACAAGACTTTAACTGCCGTCGTCTTCATACCCTACAAGTATTTTGCATTTTATATCTATATGGCCGATAAAAATATAACCTCCCTTGGTCGTATTCGCTACATCGACACTTCACAGGATTTCTTTGCTCATTTCCTGTGAAAGATGCCTTAGGAACTGTAAAGTTTTTATAAGTATTGGTAATATTCAAGTTAACCTCCAGGTAATATTACTATAAATTCAGAGCCAATGTTTTCCTTGCTTCTGGCAGTAATAAATCCCCTGTGATTGACAACGATCTTACGGCAGATCGCCAATCCAATTCCAGTCCCTTCATATTCAGTTCTGCCGTGCAAACGTTGAAAGATATTAAAAATCTTTTCCGTAAAACGCTCATCAAAACCAATCCCATTATCTTTTATGGATATCCAAACGTAGGAAGCCTCCGAAAGCATTACTCCAAATTCCCGCCTTATCTGATGAGGTGTGATCTTCGTACCCGTTACTTCAACAACGGGCGGCTCATTGGGTTTATGAAATTTGATTGCATTATTAATTAAATTCTGAAACAGCCGTTTGATTTGAGTCTTTTCACCCATTATTGGCGGGAGCTTCCCTATTTTTAACTGTGCTGACTCAGTTTTAATTTGGATATCCAGATCGTCCTTGATTTCGGATAATATCTGGTCCATATCCAGGGATTGAAACACTTCATTGCTTCGCGACACCCTTGAGAAAGCAAGCAGGTCTTCAATCAAGGTTTGCATCCGTGTCGATGCTGACTGCATTCGTTTTATATAGTCCTCTCCCTGACCGTCAAGCTGTGACTTATACCTATTTATTAAACGGTCTCCAAATGCCCTGATTTTCCTCAGGGGCTCCTGCAGATCATGCGATGCTACGTAGGCAAACTGTTCCAAATCCTCATTGGACCGTTTAAGCTCTGCTGTATTTTGTTCGAGTTGAGTTTCATACATCTTTCGGTCAGTAATATCAATCACTGTTCCCAGTAAATCGAACTCCGATACCGCAGCGGAGGGGGGCTTCGAACTCAATGACAAATATTTAAAGGTATCTTGCGATTTTATCCTGTATTCAATCGATGCACCTTTTCGATTATCTCTGATTTCCCTTAAAAATTTTTCCACTAAAGGTTTGTCTTCCGGATACACTTGATCAAAAAATGACATCCAGCTCGGCGCAAAATCGTCCGGAGTTTTTTCTAGTATCTTGTACAATCCATCAGACCAAACCATCACCTGATTTGCTTCATCCCACTTCCAACTACCCATGTTCGCCAGGGCTTCGGCTTCACGCAGCAACAGTCCGCGTTCCTCCAGGATCAGTCGCTGCTGTTTTTGGTAAGTAATATCTGTAAAAGTGACTACAAAGCCATCTTCCAATTTTACGGCTGTTATGTTATACCACTCATCAACTGAATTGCTTCTAAACGATCTTTCAAATTGGGCGGGCTTGCCAGTCTGAACCACCTCTTTATAGATTGCAAACACGCCATCATCATTCGCGTTCGGAAAAATTTCGAGCAAATGTTTTCCAATCAATTCCCTTTCAGTTTTACCTGTTAACCTTGATGCGTTAGCGTTAGATAAGCTTAATTCAAAGTCATCAATCTCATTTGTATTATTGTTTCGGATAGCTTTAAATGCCATGATACCATCCAGTGAAGTGTCTAAGACCCGGCGAAGCGTTTTCTGGATGAATTCACGAATACCTACTTCCCGCTTCAACGTAAGAATATTTTCATTCAAGCGTGATTCAGCCACACGTTGCTTGTCCAATGCATCGATAACCTTGGAGAACAACAATGAAACGCCGGCAAGAGCAACCAGCGTATAGAGCAGGAGTGCTATTGGGGCAACATTCCTGAAATCGGTTTCTTTGGATGAACGCGCACCAAAAATTCGACCTTCTTCATCAGATATCCGTCTTATTATTGTGCGTATTTCATCCATGTTTCTGCGACCTTGAAGGATAAGATCTTTTTCAGGCCCATCCATTGGCAATGGATCGTTATCAATAAGGGGGAAGGACCGATTGATTATGGAATACTGTTCGTTGATTAGACTTTTTAAAGTATCCACCTGCCTTGCCATGACTTTATTGTCCTGTACCAGGCTGTCAAGCGTTCTCATCTGAGAAGGAATTGTATTTATAGATAGATAATACGGTGCCAGATAAAACGTGTCTCGGGTCAGCAAAAAACCTCGGTGACCTATCTCAGCATCCTTGATCGTGGATAAAGTTTGTTCTAGTGCCCTGAAGACATCTCGAGAATGGCGTGTAAAATTTACTTCTTTGATGTAGTTGCTTAGGTTTCTATAGGTCATCAGACTTACTGCTACCAACACCATCACAATGACCAAAAACATCAGCTTTATATAGAAATTTCTCATATGGGGTTAGGCATCTACAATTGTGGAAAAAACTTCTATGACGCGCTACTTATAATAACGTCTGCAGCCCTCTTAAACGTTTAGGATTCTGGCTCATTTTTTAGATCACTCAAGTAAACAAACAACAATACATTTATGACGAAGATATCAAAGATTTTTACAGTATGCATTGTAGTAGGATTTGCAAGTTGCATTTCCAATGAGGTGTTCGCACAGATGCGGGCGGGTGTGAAGGGAGGACTAAACGTGAGCAACTTATATGTTGATGAAGTTGATGACGAAAATGCACGATTTGGTCTTAATGTTGGCGTGTACGGACAGTTCCTATCATCCGATGTTTTTGCTATTCAACCTGAATTATTATTCTCAACCAAGGGATCGAAAGTTGAATATGGCGGCAGTCTGTTTGATCAAACTATTAAGTACAATTTAAGTTACCTAGACCTACCGGTATTAGCGGTGTTTAAACTAGGGGAAGATGCTGAAATACACGTAGGACCTTACGTCGGATATTTGTTAGCCGCAAATATTTCCCACGATGGAGATCTAGGCAGCGGTACAGATGATATTGACCGCGACCATTTGAAATCCTTCGACTATGGATTGTCGGGCGGTTTCGGACTAAACTTTGGGAATGTGCAAATTGGTGCACGTTATAATTATGGTTTGGCGAGACTCGCCGATAGCGATGCAGCGGAATTATTAATAGGCGATTCTAAGAATTCGGTGGCGCAAATCTATTTGGCGCTCAGTCTGAACAGATAGTTTTAAGATCACAAAAAATAAGATGGTTGGGTGCCCTGGTTAATTAAACCAGGCACCAAAACCATCATAAAATATCGTGATGAACCTTAAGCGTGGATGTTGTAAAGCTTAAGTTTATTGTAAAGAGTCTTTCGATCGATCTTCAGAAGTTCTGCAGCCTTTGACTTGTTATAATTTACCTTTTCCAGAACATCGATAAT
>CAMLER010000420.1 GCA_946478915.1 uncultured Chryseolinea sp. | reverse complement strand
ATATCAGACAATGATATTTGGACAGATTTCTTTTTGACCGAAGCAGGCCCGGAAGGGGGGAAGTTTTCAATTGGTTTTGTCCCCGTCGATAAACATTACCTCGGCACGTATGACATAAAATTGGTAGCAGGCAGATGGTTCACGGAAGCTGATGAACGCCTGGCCAGTATCAAACTTGAATTTAAAGATCAAAAATATAACTATGTCCTCAACGAAGCGGCTGTAAAGCGATTAGGTTTCACTGACCCGCAAGAAATTATTGGCAAATATGTTACCACTGGGTTCGGTGGAATCAGCGCGGAGGTAGTTGGAGTAGTCAAAGATTTTCACATTACTTCTATGCACAAGGAAATCACTCCGGTTGTATTCGCCGTTGTACCGTCGTTTTATTATAGCGCTGGAATAAAGATTTCTTCTGACAAGCTGAGGGAGACGATGGCGTTTATCAAAAGCACATGGGAAGAAGTTTATACTGATGAGTACTTTGAATATGAGTTTCTCGATGAGCATATCGCATCACTATATAAGAATGACGAAAAGACATTTACACTGTTCAAAATTTTCGCGGGTGTTTCTATTTTCATAGGCTGCCTGGGTCTTTACGGGCTGATTTCTTTTGTGGCAAATCAAAAACAAAAGGAGGTCGGTATCCGGAAGGTTATGGGAGCGACTGTATCAAGCATAGTCCTTTTGTTTACTGGCGATTTCGTAAGACTTATCGTTATAGCGTTCCTGATAGCCGCACCGTTAACATGGTACTTCATGAACCAGTGGCTTGAGGGCTTTGCGTATCGAACTGGTATGTCATGGACCATTTTTGCGATTGGTTTTGGCGCCACCGTTGCCATCGTTTTGATGACGATATTGTACCGCTCCATCCGGGCAGCGAATATGAATCCAGCTACAACCTTAAGAACTGAATAAACGATATCACTATGTTGCGCAATTATTTCTTAATAGCCATTCGTTCCATTACCAAGAACAGGACGCATACGATTATTAATGTGTTGGGCCTTGCCCTGGGTATCACCTGCTCGATCGTTATCTTTTTAATTCTCCGTTTCGAGTTGAGCTATGATACCTTTCATCCGGAGGGTGACCGCACATATCGCATAGTCACTGAAATCAGGAAGGGAGGTAATTCAAATTTCACATCCGGAATGACTTATCCGCTGCCGGAGACCTTGCGTAATGACTTTGCTGAACTCGAATATGTAACAATTGTAGACGGAAACTTATATGATCCGGTGATAGCTGTTACGAAGCCAGATGGATCAGTTGATCGTTTTAAGGAATCGAATGTAGTTTTTACCGATCCTGAATATTTGAAAATGTTTCATCATGAATGGATTGAGGGAAATGAGGATGCTTTGCAAAAGGAGAAGACAGTGGTGCTTACGGAATCGCTCGCAAAAAAATACTTCGGTGATGAGTCCGCTCTTAACAAAGTAATACATTTCAATAATGAATTTGATGTTGTGGTGACCGGAGTTATAAAGGACCCGCCGTTGAATACAGACTTGCCTTTCAAAATGATACTTTCGATACGATTGGGAAAAGACAAGCGAGGCTGGGATGGATGGGCAGCAATGTCTACAAGCATCAATTGTTATATTCGATTAAATGAGAATACCACGAAAGAAGATTTTGAATCTAAAATTAAGGGCTGGCATCTGAAATATTTTACGGGCGATAATGAGCAGGACGGTAAGGAGCGTACTTATTATTTACAACCTTTATCAGAGATTCATTTCGATACCCGTTTTCATAATTTCGGAGGTAGGGTTGTTTCGCCCGTTACACTTTGGTCGCTTGGCATAATCGGTATCCTCCTGTTGCTGACGGCTTGCATCAATTTTATTAACCTGAATACCGTACTCATAATAAAAAGGTCGCGTGAAGCTGGTGTGAGGAAGACACTTGGCAGTACCCATGGTCAGCTGATCTTTCAATTTCTGGGAGAAACATTTATAATTTCGGTCCTTGCCCTACTGATATCGGCGGGGCTTGCCGAATTGCTATTGATCAATCTACGGCCGATTCTTGGATATAGAATAAGCTTTTTTGGAATGTTAGATGGCCTTACCGTTGTATTCTTAATTATGCTACCGATAATTGTCACTCTCGTAGCTGGTTTTTATCCAGCCATCAGGTTGTCACGCTTTCAACCGGCAAAGACGCTGAAAGCTGGCCTAAGCTCTACCTATGGTCACGGGCTGACGTTGCGTCGCAGCCTCATTGTGTTCCAACTGTTTATTGCTCAAGCATTAATAATTACAACAATTATAATAGTTCAACAAACGAATCACTTTATGGCACAACCGCTTGGACTGGACAGCAAGGCAGTTGTGGAATTTCTCATTCCGGAAAACAAACCAGAATTGGTTCACACACTCAAGGAAAGATTGGTAAACATCCCTGGTGTGGAGAGTGTAGCCATGAGCAATACGGGTTCAACATCCGAGAATCAATGGGGCGGGGACTTTGAAGCAACGGTAAAGAATGATCTGGTAAAGGAATATACTAATGTGAAGTATGCTGATGAAGATTATATCCGAACGTACGGGCTAACGCTTCTTCATGGGGAAAATCTTTTGAGATCGGACACATCAAACCGCTTTGTAATAAATGAGAAGTTTGCTAAGGCTCTTGGGTTTCAAAATGTTGAAGATGCAATCGGTACCCCAGTTAATATGTGGGGTAGCAAGGCTCTGGTTACTGGTATAATAAAAGATTTTAATGCGACTCCATTACAACAAGAGTTGTCGCCTGTGATTCTGTTGGCAAATACCTCAGCTTATTATGTTGGTGCCGTCAAGATGAACACGAAGGATACGCCGCAGCTAATTAGTAAAATCCAGGAAGCCTGGGAAAGTGTTTATCCAAATTATATTTTCGAGCATACCTTCCTGGATGATCAAATCGCAAATTTTTATAATGGTGAAAGAAAAAATGCATACACACTGGGATTCTTTTCCATGATAGCCATATTTATCGGATGCATCGGACTTTTTGGGTTGGTCTCGTTTATGGTTCAGCAAAAGGTGAAAGAAATAGGCATACGAAAAACCTTTGGTGCGACTGTGCTGCAAATTGTGAGCATACTGTCGCGGGAGTTTTTCTTACTTGTGGGAATTTCATTCCTGTTGGCTACTCCGTTGGCATTCTACTTTATGCAGAAATGGCTTAGTAATTTTGCATATAAATACAGCATGACCGGACTGGAGTTCGCAGCGGGTCTCTTATTAACGCTTGTGATATCCATGTTAACAGTTGGGTACCGCTCTGTCCAGGCGGCCAGAGCGAACCCGGTCGATGCATTGCGAACGGAATAGTGTTGATATGTTGAAGTTCTAGGTGTTGAAGTTGTTCCGATCTAACTATCGCTGCGCAATTTCAATATTTTATCAAATGACGGAAGTTACTACAATCAAAATTCTGGCGTAACCTCAACACATCGCACCTCAACACCTCAACACCTCAACACAACGTAAACACCTAAACACTTACACACCTAAACACTTAAAGCATGTTCCAGAACTTCTTTAAAACGGCAATTCGAAATATTCTTCGCGAACGATATTATGCTACAATCAAGGTGGCGGGGCTTGCTTTGGGTCTGGGGACGACCCTGGTGATCTATTTATATGTCTCTTATCAATTAAGTTATGACAGGTTCCAACCCGATGCCGACCGGACGTATTGTGTTTTGCAGACTAATATATGGGATCCTAAAGGCGGAGTATTCAATTCCACTGGCCCAGCCGTTGCGGTCGGTCTTTTAGACGAATTCCCTGAGGTTGAAGAGGCAATGAGGATCAACACGCCCGGCAGCCAGGTTGTTCGATACACAAAAGCCGATGGTACGGTTATAGCATTTAATGAGGAAAAGGTATTTGCTGCAGACTCGAACTTTTTTTCATTTTTTGATTTCAGATTGAAGGAAGGCGACCCAAAGACGGCACTGACTGGCGTCGGTAAGGTGATTATTTCCGATGAAGTCGCTCAAAAGTTGTTTGGCGATGAGCGGGCGCTTGGAAAAATTATTTTCATATCCGACAAAAAAATATCGGTGGAAGTTACTGGTGTGACCACTCCTCAACCGAAGAACACGCATTTTAATTTTGATTATCTTCTCTCGTTACATACGAATGAGGCGGTAAAGAATTTTGAATGGAGTTGGATCTGGACACAAGTGGTCACTTACGTAAAGTTAAGGCCCGACGCTGATGTTGCCGCATTGAGTAACAAGATAAAGACCTTTGCAGACAGGGGAGCGCTTTCTACTTTTCAAACGCTTCGTATGGATTATGCCGCGTTCGCGAAGGAAAGGGGAGGTTGGCATTTATATTTGCAACCCCTGAAAGATATCCATCTGCAATCGTACAAAACAGGGAACCGGCTGGGCCAGGTAGGCGACATTAGGTATGTTTACATTTTCAGCGCAGTAGGAATTTTTATTCTGCTCATCGCAATAATAAATTTTGTGAATCTGTCAACAGCGAGAGCAGCCAATCGCGCAAAGGAAGTAGGGGTTAAAAAAACGCTGGGCATCCTAAGAAAGTCTTTGATAATCCAATTCCAGACAGAATACATCTTAATAACTTTTGCTGCGATGTTGCTTGGTCTTGCAGCTGCCGAAATTCTTAGGTTGATTATCCAACCAATAGCTGGTATTCAGATCCCTCTTACCGGATTTACAGAAAATCATGCGTGGCTCCTTGTGCTATTGCTGCCAATCGTAGTGGGTTTCCTGGCCGGTTTATATCCAGCGTTTTACATGACATCATTTCAACCGGCGCAAGTCTTAAAAGGAAAATCAGCAGGCGGTGTTAAGTCGTCTTATTTTAGAAATGCGCTGGTAGTTTTTCAATTCTCCATCTCTATAATATTGATGGTGGCGACGCTAATTGTTTACCAGCAGCTAAATCTTTATCAGAACAAAGACATTGGTATGGATACGGAGAATCTTATGATTGTCAGATATGCTGACAAGCTCGGTCCACAACTTGAATCATTCCGCGAGGAAATTTCAAATTATCCGGGCGTTCTGAATGCAACAATATCTAATGACATTCGCGAAGGTTATGAAGAAATCTTTATGCGAGAGGGCGATGATACAAAGTATTCTATAAACATGTTC
>CAMLER010000419.1 GCA_946478915.1 uncultured Chryseolinea sp. | reverse complement strand
TGGCATCGTGAAGCACACTTACCGCATACTTTCCTGGTTTAAGGTTTTCAAAAACAACGGTAATGGAATCACCCGTTGCCTTAGCCATTCGTCCCTCTACTGGCTCCTTAAGAAATTTTTCGTCGCTATCAAAGATCCCAACAATAATGTCGCCCTTTGTATTCTTTATATTCGTAACAGTGACCTGAAGTTTCGTTTGGCACAATGCAGAGACTGAACAGGTCATAATGGCCAACAAAATAATTTGCTTGAGAATTTTCATTTTTTGGATATCGTTTTTGCCCTTCAACTGGATTTACATCAACAAGCTGCTAAAAATTATGCCAAGTCGAAACGGGATTTAGTCGTCAATTAAGCTCCGTTCATACTATCAACCTTGATTCTTGTATTTATTCAGTTCAACGCACGAATCGTTTTTCACTTTAAGTCCGTAATTTACCTAACATAAACCAACACTATCATGGCTTCTGTAAAGTTAAGAATCAATGACAAAAGTTATACGGTCGATGTCGATCCAAAAATGCCCCTGCTTTGGGCCATCAGAGATGTTGTGGGACTCACAGGCACAAAATACGGATGTGGCATAGCACAGTGCGGGGCCTGCACCGTGCACCTTGAAGGCACGCCTGTGCGCTCGTGCTCAATACCGGTAACGGCAGCCAATAATAAAAATATTACCACCATTGAGGGCTTGTCGTCTGACAATTCGCACCCGGTTCAGCAAGCGTGGATACAAGAACAAGTACCACAATGCGGATACTGCCAGTCAGGTCAGATCATGGCCGCGACGGCACTATTAAAGAAGAATCCAGCACCAAGCGATAAAGATATCGACACCGCCATGCAGGGTCATATCTGCCGGTGTGGTACCTATCCCCGCATTCGCAAGGCAATCAAAACTGCCTCCGAACTTATGACTCAAAAAGCAAGCGCTAAATAACCCACGTTAATCTTCATGGAAACAAAAAATACTATTTCAAGAAGGAATTTCATCAGGCTTTCGGGAATGACAGGTGCTGCGCTCACCCTTGGGCTACATGCGGTCCGTGGTGAACAAATGCAAGTCATTAAGACTGATGTTGCAAGTGCCAGCGTAGAGCTAAATGCCTGGATTTCGATTGATTCTTCCGGCAAAGTAACGATTATGAATCACCGCGCCGAAATGGGGCAGGGTGCTTATCAGTCGGTTCCTCAAATGATCGCAGAAGAGCTGGAAGTAGACCTCGATAAGGTAGATATTGTGTTTGGTATCGGAAATGAAAAGAAATATGGGAGCCAGATCACTGGTGGAAGTTCGACCGTAAGATCAGCATATAAGCACCTTGGTAGAATGGGGGCTTCAGCAAGAGAAATGCTGCTTCAGGCTGCTGCTGGTAAATGGAATGTGGAAAAAACTACATGCTACGCCGAAAGCGGGCATGTGATCCACAAGCCGACGAATAAAAAATTCCACTATGGTGAGTTGGTCGATGCTGCCTCCAAACTTGATCCCCCAAAAGATGTAGTACTTAAAAAGGCGTCGGAGTATAAAATTCTGCGAAAGCCTGTGCCGCGACAGGATACACCATTGAAAACCAATGGCTCTGCAATTTTTGGAATTGATAAGAAAGTTCCGGGAATGTTATACGCCGTAATCGAACGCAACCCCCGGTTTATTGGTAAGATAAAAAGCTTTGATGATACCGCGACAAAAAAGGTACCCGGAGTCAAACATGTCTTTGCTGTAAAAGTCAATGTGTTTTCATCTATTCGCGAAGGAGTGGCCGTTGTTGCGGACAGTTATTGGAATGCTTTGCAGGGTAGAAAAGCCTTAAAAGTCGAATGGGACGATTCCGGGTTTGAACATTATAGCACGGACCAGCTATACGCAAAAATGAATGACGCTTTAAACAGCAGCGAAGGTATTTCCTATCGAACCAAGGGGAATGTCGGAAACGCTTTGTCAAAGGCCTCAAAAAAAGTTGAAGCAGTTTATGAGACGCCCTATGAATCTCACAGCTGCATGGAACCGCTGAACTGTATTGCCGATGTAAAGGCCGATTCAGCGGAGATCTGGGGTCCCATACAGGCACCAGGCTGGATTCAGGATGATTTGGAAAAGGTCCTCGGCATACCGAAAGATAAAATCATTGTCAACATGACCTTCCTGGGAGGAGGCTTCGGCCGTAAAGCTTTTTTCGATTATACACAGGAAGCAGCCTTTATTTCGAAAGAAATAAAAGCTCCCGTAAAAGTTATGTGGACGCGTGAAGACGATACTTTGATGGGACCGTTCAGACCCGGCATGGTGTACAAATGTACTGGTGGATTAAATGAAGGAGGAGGCATCAGCGCATACAAATTTCAGATGGCAGGTCAGAACATGGATCATCAGTGGCCTGGTGCTTCAAAAGATTCTTACAACGGAAGCACTACTGAAGGGTTTCTGGAAACATATTTTAATAGTATTCCGCATTTCAGTTTTTCAGACTCACCCCTCGATTGTCCCGTTCCGGTGATGTGGTGGCGTTCCGTGTATTCTTCGACGAATGGATTTGCATACGAAAGTTTTATGGATGAACTGGCTGTTGAAGCTGGTAAGGATCCGTTGGATTTTAGAAGGCAACACGCTCATGACGAACGATATCAGCTCTTGATCAACAAACTTGATGAAGTAAGTGGATGGAAGTCGCGCAAACAAGTAAAAGGTGCCGCAAAGTCTGAAGGGTATGGCGTTGCAATTACAGAGTGCTTTTCAAGTATAGTAGTTGAAGTTGTGAAAGTCTCCAGGAACACTGACGGAAAGGTTAAAATTGACAAAGTTTGGGCGGTAATGGATTGTGGGTGGTATGTGAACCCGGACATTATCAAGGCTCAGGTTGAAGGAAGCATCATCATGGCTTTGGGAGCGGCAACAAAACATGCTACAAACTTTAAGGATGGTAAGGCAGTAGAAAAGAACTTCGACACATATCGAATGATACGGATCAATGAAAGTCCTGATATTGAGGTCCATATCATGGAGAATGATGAGAAAGCCGGCGGCGTCGGGGAGCCCGGCCTGCCTCCGTTTACTCCCGCATTGACTAATGCAATTTTTGATTTGACCGGTAAACGAATTCGAAAATTACCCTTTAACTTGGAGGAGGTTTAGGCGCATTTTTGGCCTCGACCACTGATTTGGCCTCAAAGTTGCCAACAACCAAGCCGGTCATATCGGAAACTTAATGTAACGCAACCTATGCGCAATCTGATTTTTGTATTCGTATTCTTTGTTTCAGCCGTATGTTTGATGTCCTTCCGCCTGGTGCAAAAGTTTGACTTGAAAGCCAGTATCGAACGCGGAAAGGAAGTTTATAATGCGCAATGCATTACTTGTCACATGGAAAAAGGAGAAGGTATCGAAGGAGTTTTCCCGCCGGTAGCAAAATCCGATTACCTGATGGCCGATAAGAACCGATCCATCAGGCAAATTCTGGAAGGAGCTTCGGGCGAAATGACGGTAAACGGGAAGACGTATAATGGGGAAATGCCTGCCATTGATTTGACTGATGAGCAGGTTAGCGACGTTCTGAATTTCGTAAGAAATTCCTGGGGAAATAAGGGTGCTGCGGTAACTCCGGCAGAGGTAAAGGCGCAACGGAAATAATTGACGACATGAAAGATTTTAAAACGATCGTAACCGAATTCAGAAAAATCGATACTAATACGCGAAAGGCTGCATTGGCGACGGTGGTTAAGGTTCGTGGATCATCCTACCGTAGCCCGGGCGCGCGGATGCTTATTACCGACGATGGGAAATGGGTAGGGTCAATTAGCGGAGGCTGCCTCGAAGGAGATGCTCTTCGAAAGGCGAGGCAGGTGATGAATGACAAAAAACCGATGACGGTCACCTATGATACCAGCGAGGAAAGCAATCAAAATTTGGGAATTGGCTTAGGTTGCAACGGAGTAATCGATGTTTTAATCGAACCAATAGATCCTGCCCTTAAGGAGAATCCCATCGAGCTTTTTGAAAGCTTTATCAAATCGAAAGAATCATTAACGCTAGCGACGGTGTTTAACGCGACAACAGGTGTAGGCGAAAAAGTAATTCGATACGCCAGCGGCGATATCATGAATGCTTTTAACAATGCATCTCTTGCGGAAATGGTGGCTGACGATCTCAAGCAAATTTTTCAAACAAAGAAATCCCTGGCAAAAACTTTCATCACAAGTGAAGGAGAGTATGAGGTGTTCATGGAGTTGATTCAACCATCAGTCTCAATGATCATCTTTGGTGGAGGATTTGATGCACGCCCCGTAAGCAATCTCGCAAAATCATTGGGCTGGGATGTTCGCGTTACTGATGAGTGTGTTGCGCATATCGCACCCGTATTCTTCCCCACGGCTGATAAGCTTTCGCTTTGTCATCGTGATTTTATCGATCGCGATTTTGACATCACACCTTTTACGGCGTGTGTACTGATGTCGCATAATTATGAATACGATCGGGATGTTCTGAAGAAGTTACTGAAGAGCGAAACACCTTATATCGGTATACTTGGCCCGCGGAAGCGATTTGAAAAAATGCAGCAGGAATTTGCGGCAGAGGGATTGAGCATCAGCGACGAAGACATCCACCGCATACACTCGCCAATTGGATTGGATATCGGCGCGGAGACACCGGATGAAATTGCAATTTCTATCATTTCCGAAATTCAGGGAAAATTTTCAAATCGGTCCGGTGGCTTTTTGAAATACCGAAATGCGCCGATCCACCAGCGCGATTCGAAGAGCGACCAGGTTTTTAAACAAGTGTATCTGAATGATGCATTTCGGAAAGCTAACAGCTAACAGCTATCAGCTATCAGCTGCCTGACTGCCCATACCTTCGCCTCTTCCTTATCTCATCAAGAGCACCCAAAGTTTGGTTATGACGCCAAGCGTTACGCGTTTTGCTTTCTGCGTTATGCGAATTTAGCGACCTACGCTGATAGCGTCAGCAGCTGACAGCGATCAGCATGCTATCCCTGATAGCTGAATGGCTTCCCTATGCCTTCGCTCCTTCCTTCTTGTCATCAGATCACCCAAGTTGAGGTTCTGACGCCAAGCGTTACGCGTTTTGCTTTCTGCGTTATCCTTCCTGATTTAACGCCCCACCCAAGCTGTCTGCTGTCTGCTGTCAGCTGATAGCTTTTCAAACATCCAA
>CAMLER010000418.1 GCA_946478915.1 uncultured Chryseolinea sp. | reverse complement strand
AACAAACCCGGATCAATTTCTTGATCTCATGCGCAAAAGACATGCAGTCCTACTGCAATCACGAACTTCGAAAAAGCCCGGTGAATTCAAAGACAGAAACAATAGAGCAGGTAATACGGAATTTGTTGACTGGCAACTGACGACAGGAACGTTGAAAAAAGGGTTTGAGTGGTATAGTATTTTGCGTGAGCCATTTGCTAAAGCTGTCTACATGATGTTCCTCGTAAGTGAAGTTCATCCATTTCTCGATGGTAACGGAAGAATTGCGCGAGTGATGATGAATGCTGAGCTGTCAGCTAAAGGTTTGTCGAAGATCATTATCCCAACTGTCTATAGAGAGGACTACATGGGTGCATTGCGAAAGCTCACACGCAAGCGCGTTGCCGATGCCTATGTAAGGATGCTTTTACGCGCGTACAAATTCAGTTCGACTTTGCATGGTAAGAGCATCGAAGAGATGGAAAAGCATTTGATTGAATGTGATGCGTTTAAGGAGCCGAAGGAGGGGAAGTTGAATATCCTCGAAAAATAGAAAGAGAGACAACTATGACAGTAACAATTTTGCAGGTACTATATCATCGAAGTAATGGAAGCCTTCCTGGAAAGAAAGCGACCACCAGAGCACATTCGCCCAAAGCTTGATATCGGATATAAGATAGAAGACCAAAGTATCATCATCTACGAGATTCGCCAATTTTGGAACGGTTGCGAATGACTTAATGGAAAAAGATGCGTTTAAGGAAATAAGAATTAGGAAGAGCGGCAGAACTAATTTTATAGATGATCTTCGCGAGAAACTGATTGCTCGAATTCAGGAGGGTGACATTTAAGGACGTTCATTGTCGGATAGTGAATAATAATGGCACCTTTCCATTCAAAACATGATTAATCATTTCCTTCCTCCGTAAAGTGGTAGACCACTACTATCACTTTGAAGTATAAGTTGGAGTAGAAGTCGTATAATCAGGCGTTATTGTTAATTTCTGATGATGGAAAATATAACAATCCCTTGTTGAGTCCTGAGCCAATTGATAGCCGAAAAGTACTTCATAACTTTTCTTGGGAAGGGCGTCAGCGGGAACAAAGTATAGATGGTCGTTTGATTCTGACTCATAGTCGTATATGTCGTCGTTGATGAGTAGGGTAGTTTTGTGGAGCAAAGTATCTCCATGTTTCATAATATCATAAGCCATTAGTAGGCCGCCATCGGCTCGAAACATCGGTCCTCTAAAAAATCCATTTTGGCTTGCTCCTCCGTACATTATACAATTCTTTGAGACGTTTTTGACGACGTCTGCAGTGGTCGTGGTCAGCGTGCCATGAGTACCTATTGGCTCTGAACCTTCGATCCTTGCCATCCAATAAACGTCAGTATTTTGAATATCGAAGGACGAGATAAATGAGTTTGCAATTTGATGATAGCCTAACGAATCCATCGTGTGAGGATACGAGGCTGATACTTTATATAAATATGAACCATCAAACTCCCATAAATTGTGTATCGTGTTTTTGATTGAATCCTTTGAAACTACAGCTGCTTTGAATCTATAGAGGGAAGTATCAATATCAAAACTTTCAAGATCTCTCGACAAATCGGAATAATATTTACGTAGGTTGTTTTCTAAAGCATTAACGTCAACATCCTTATACTGATACGAGGTAAGTGATAGCGTCATGCCATACTTATAAAGGGTGAAAGTCCGATGGGCGGCTGAATTTTCAGCTATGCCACTGCTAAATTTCGGAATAGCCGGAAAATAAATTTTTGCTCCGGAGTAATGATCAGTCACCCAACCGGAATCAACGGAATGGAATGATAGCATTGAATCTATTTTATATTCCCAATGTCTTTGTTTGTGTACAAGGACACTGTGATCGGTTTCGTCATCGTATTGATCCTGCATTGAACTTAAATCGAATCGGATCGAGTAAAGTCGCGAATTATAAAATGCTTCGCTTTCATTTGGATTGGCCTCGATGTATTCATTTAAGAGACGTGCATGAAGCTCCGTTATATTAAAATGATATTGCTCATGGTTGAGCAAATAGTCTGATGCTTTTGTTTTTTCCTTTACCCACGATCTAACATTATTTTGACCAGCATATGCAACGAACTTAGAGGTGGCCGAATCATATTCGAGATAGACCTGACTGCTTATCGCTGCCCCATATCCCGAGAAGGGTGGCACAAACCCGTTGAAGTTATTCCATTCAAGTTTGCCCCAGCGTTGAATAGTTACTGGCGCATTGAAGTTCGATTCCAGTAAGGGTATTATAATAAGAACTGAAACGGAAAAGAGGGAGATACCCACTTTCGCTTTTAGAAAATTTGCCATTTAAAAAAATTTAATAAACGTTTTAAAATGGCGATCCCTAATTCAAACAGCATTAGAAAAGTAGTTATGCCGAATAGAATGGGCAATATACCTGATAGGTCAAGATCAAGGGAAATTCTTGCGTCCATCAGAAAAGAGTAGACAATATTTATCAACCAATACAATCCAAAGAAAATTAGATCGTGCATTGCTCGCCCTATGAAATTATTCGATCTGTTGTGCTCAGCTTTATATATGATGTGATTTAGAGGCATTAGTAGCAGCAGCAGGATAGTCTTATCTGATGCGGTAATGTTTTTAAAAAATTCTTCAGATGAATAGAAGTCTATGACAGAACAAATAGCGCGAAAGAGAATTACAAGACTAAACGAAGTTAGAAAATCTCTATAGCTTAATGACCGGAGAAATGAGCTTAATTTAAAGCTGATAAATAAATCGGGTTCTTCCGTACGATCCATTGCCAAAACTTTGCGGGAAGATCAAGTTGACCAGTAAAATATGCATAGATATGGTTTTATATAGCTCTGGTAACCTTTTTTATTGTTCCTACTTAAATAACAACCAGTGACGTCTCTCTTCAATGGACCATTTTATGCGGGTAAGTTCAGAGGACTTACTGCCATTTTCTACAATGCCCAACCCTACCTTTTATGAAAGGTCTTACGTGTCACCACACTCCAATATAACTAGAAGGTCGGAAATCCAGATTGAAATGATTTTATGACATCATTTTCAAAAAGGTTATGGGTCATTCGAAGGAACGGGCTTGCACCTTTTCCCCCACCACCAAAAAATATCACGTTTGTCTATCCTTATTACATCGAATAGCATTTCTTCAACAATTTCCCTTACTTGGCCGACCACTTGAAAAAAATGAAGGACAAGAAATCTAACGCGTCGGAAGATTTGGAATATTGGGAGGGGATGATTTCCGGTGATGAGAACGCGTTCGCGAAACTATATGAATCCTATTTCAAGCTGCTCTATAATTACGGTCGGAAAATCTGCAGCGAGCGCACAAGGGTCGAAGATTGCATCCACGACCTCTTCGTCGACCTATGGCGATACCGCGCAAACTTGTCATCAACAACTTCGGTTCGCTTCTATCTCTATCGTTCCCTGCGAAGGAAACTTATCAAACAGAAAGAGACGACAATGTGGCTATATGATGATACCAGTTTCATAGATGAAGTCCTTCGCCTTAGCACGCAGTCGCAGGAACATGACATCATCGAAAGTGAGTCGAAGGACCAGAAAAGTGCAAAACTGAAAAGGCTGCTCAACGATCTTTCACCGCGACAATATGAAGCGCTCGTCCTTTATTTTTACGATGAATTCAGCTACGAAGAAATTGCGTCCATTCTGAATGTCAATACCCAATCGGCACGAAACCTTGTTCAACGCGGTCTTACACAGTTGCGCGATTATGCCAGGCATATCGTTTCTATAAGCGTTTTTTTGCTCTGCCTGCTGTCCTGAAAAAATATTTTTAAAAAAGTGAGTTAAAAAGCGCAATCGTTGCTTTTAGGTGGTGAAACCGATTGAACTCGGTCTTTTCAATTACCTATGAAGAAGAATTATACCACTTATACGGCTACTGATTTTGCGCGCGACGCCGACTTCTTAAAGTGGGTAAAATATCCTAATGAAAACGCGGAACGCTCAGCTTTTTGGGAAAAATGGTTGAAAGAGAATCCATCTAAACGAGACGAGGTTGAAGAGGCACGTCAACTGATCTTTGCAGTTCTTGAATATAATTATCGGCCCGCGGATGAAAAACAGGCCGAGATCTGGAGTAAAATCCGGACTACGCTGCACATGGACGACCAGCCTGTCGTAATCAAAGAATCAGAAACCAAGGTCCGAACATTATTCTGGGTGAAAAGTGCAGCCGCAGCCATATTCCTGGTGGTAGCAACGTTCGGAACGACATATTTTCTCACGGGTCGCAATACTGAATTGCCAATTGCAGCGGAGCCGAAACCTGTCTTCATCAAGGAAGAAAATCGCGGTTCATCACCGCGTACGGTTGTTCTCAACGATGGAACCTCGATCATCCTTCAACCTCAAAGCTTTATACAAGTTCCCAAAGATTTCATTGGAGATCAACGGGAGGTCTACTTGACGGGCGAAGCTTTTTTCGAGGTGAAACGCGATCCTACAAAACCCTTTCTTGTCCATACCAATGAAATTGTAACTCGTGTTCTCGGCACAAGCTTCAACGTTAGGGGTTTCGAGAACGAGAACGTTACGGTGCGGGTAAAAACAGGAAAGGTTTCTGTTTTCAAAGCAAAGGATAAAACGAAAGAAACTGCTGATGGTGATGCCATTGAAGGCGTGATCCTGAGTCCCAATCAGCAAGTTGTTTATGACCGTGAAAAAATGCAATTGTCGAAATCTTTGATAGAAGATCCGGTCGTGCTGGGAACAAAACCGCGTTATCAATTCGAATTCAATGACGAGCCAATTTCAAATGTCTTCACAGAGATTGAAGAAGCTTATGGTGTTGACATTGTGTATGACGCAGAGGCACTTGCTAACTGCAAGCTAAACGCATCAATCACGGATGTGCCACTCTACGATAAACTCCGACTCATTTGCAAGGCGATCAATGCAGAATACGAGTTGCTGGATTCGCAGATTGTGGTGTACGGCAAGGGATGCAATCAAACTAACTAAAAAATTTCGCAACCAATAGGATACCCACCACCAAACCTCAAACTATTATGGAAACATAACATGCTCAAAAAAAAACCGATGGTGCTACCAACACCACCGGAAGAATGTCCCCAACTTGAAGCAGGGGATGTTTCGTCTTTCACGTTTTACATTTTCAAGACAAAAC
>CAMLER010000417.1 GCA_946478915.1 uncultured Chryseolinea sp. | reverse complement strand
GAGATAATAACGGTGAAAGGATGGGACTACATTGGATTGATCGAAGCTTATCAGCGCGCCGAAGCCATCTGTCGCGAAGAGCATGTCCCGGTACTTTTTCATGTGCAGGAAATGACACAACCGCAGGGGCATTCCACGTCGGGATCGCATGAGCGATATAAGTCCAAAGAACGTCTTGCGTGGGAGGCTGAGAATGATTGTATCAGGCGTATGCGGCAATGGATTATTGGTGAGGGGATTAGTCTACCGGAAGAAATCGATGTTATTGAAAAAGAAGGAAAGGCGGCAGCGCGCAACGCAAAAGAGCGCGCGTGGAAAGCGTTTACCAACGATGTAAAAAAGGACCAGAATAAAGTAACAGCGATTTTAGATATAGCGATCCGGGAAAGTGCTCATAGCGGGGAGCTTCTCCGTATTAAGAATGATTTGGTGAAAGCGATAAATCCCACCAGGCTTGAAACGATGCGTGCTGCAAAGAAAGCGATACGATACGTTATATCGGATAACGGAGAGGCTAGATCAAAACTTTCAGAATGGCTGCAAGCGGCCGAGGCAGATAATTTTGACCGTTACAGTTCACACCTCTATAGTATATCAGTAGAATCTGCGTTAAATGTCGAAAGAGTGGATGCTGTTTATTCCGACAGTTCTCCTCTTATTGACGGTCGTGAAGTTCTTCAGGCTTGTTTCGACGCGGCCCTGAGCCGCGATCCGCGCGTACTTGCTTTTGGAGAGGATGTTGGAAAAATCGGAGACGTTAATCAGGGTTTTGCAGGCTTACAAAAGAAGCACGGAGAGCTGAGGGTTACCGATACTGGTATACGCGAGTGTACCATCGTCGGTCAAGGTATAGGCGTAGCGTTGCGCGGATTAAAGCCGATCGCTGAAATTCAATACCTCGACTATCTGATTTATGCACTGCCAACCCTGTCCGACGACTTGGCCTGTCTATACTATCGCACGAAAGGTGGACAAAAGGCGCCGCTGATCGTAAGGACTCGCGGACATCGGCTGGAGGGTGTATGGCATGCGGGCTCCCAGGTAGGAATGTTGCTCAGCTCATTGCGGGGTGTGTATATCATTTCGCCCAGGAATATGACGCAAGCGGCAGGCTTTTACAATACCATGCTGAAATCTGATGACCCATCCATTATTATTGAATGTTTGAATGGATACAGGTTAAAGGAAAGGTTGCCCGATAACGTAGGCGAATTTACGATACCGCTTGGCATCCCCGATATTTTGAAAGAAGGGACCGATGTCACGATTGTTACGTATGGATCAATGTGCCGCATAGTAATGGACGCTGCTGAAGATCTGGAACAATTTGGAATTTCATGCGAAGTGATAGATGTTCAAACGTTGTTGCCATTTGATATAAATCGCAGTATTCTTGAATCTGTAAAAAAGACAAACAGAATCGTATTCGCCGATGAAGATGTGCCCGGTGGGGCAACTGGTTTTATGTTGCATAAGGTGCTGGAGGAGCAAGGCGCTTATCAGTACGTTGATTCAAAGCCAGTGACGATAACGGCGAAGGAACACCGGCCAGCATATGCGTCGGACGGAGATTATTTTTCGAAGCCAAACGCTGAAGATGTGTTTGAAAAGGTGTATGCCCTGATGTCAGAAGCTGATCCTTCGAAATATCCTGCTTTGTAGTACAAAAAGTATTTGCGGCTAAACCGCGAGAGGAAATTCGGCGGCGCGAGCATCCTGGCTCAGATGACAGAGTTCTCAGTACTTTTTTGTCACCCACCTAAAAACAATCTTGTATTATGTTCCAGCGCTCAGATTTCTTCGAGCCTGAATTCCGGCGTCTCCACCGTGTTGCTGATGTTTAACGCGCGGTCGTACACGGTAATTCGCAGCTTCAATGTTTTTATACTGAATGTTTCCAAAAATCCTGAGCTGACCATGGAATAATTTATTTCACCTTCCAATGCGCGTTCCTTATCGGTAAGCCGTGGGAAACGTCCATCGTAAGTTTCACAGAATTGCTCCCGGAAATCATACTCGGTAAAGGTTCCGTCGTTATTCTTCACAAGGAATTCTACAATGAAATTATATTGAAATGGGTTGGATCGAATGTAAAAGTAGTCGACCACAGCAAAGTAATACTCGTCGGGATTCCCTATTCTGACTAGCTTGTCTACGATTTTAGTTTGATCTTTGATGAGATAATCATCCTCTTTAAAAATAAATACGGTATCTGGGTTAAGACCTTCGTTGAGATAAGATTCTGAGTTTAGAAAGCAATCATATGGTTTGGTAAAGGGCGGAAGGGTGAATCCCTCATTCCTGCTTTGCAAGGTGATTAACTCACCAACCTGCTTATCGGGCTCAATATAATAAGATGCGTATCTTGGAGTTGCCAGTGTACTTTCGTAACGATAGCCGGCGAAGCTTGGAATCCTGATTCCCGGGATAGGGTAAAGTTCTCCATTGTCATTCGCTAAAAAGTCTATTTCGTGATATGGACTCTCTGAATCTGCGCCCGCACTCGCAGATAGCCCAAGGTCCCCATCACCATCTTTAAATGAAATCGATACTACCAGGGAGTCCAGGCCATTAGGTGCCTTTTGAAAGGATATCCCTTCATACGTGATACTGGGCGAATTGCTAAATTCTGGTTGGTTAAAGCAAGCGCTGAATAATGCAACGGAAATAACAAACAAAAGGGCGCTCCTTACCGGTTTCATCTCTAACTTTGAAATTGTCAAGTTAACTAAACGCTTGGAAAGATTTAAAAGTTTTGTTCCGAAAATATACAGTGTAAACGAAGTTTCCTTCAGGGAAATTGCATTGGACGTGTTCCGGTATCAGGCTTTTTTTAATCCTATCTACAAAGCCTTTATTGAAAACCTTGGTGTTTCTGTTCAAAGCATTGATTCTGTAAATGATATTCCTTTTTTACCGATTTCGTTTTTCCGGACGCATGCGATAAAAACTGGAGAGTGGCAAAACGAAACTGTTTTTGAGAGCAGTGGCACCACTGGAAGCATTCCCAGCCGGCATTTTGTCGCCGATTTTGCCTTTTATGAAAAGCACTCACGAACCTGTTTTGAGCATTTTTTTGGACCGCTTGAACAGTTCCATTTCTTCGCCTTGTTACCGTCGTACCTCGAACGAAAGAATTCCTCTCTTGTGGCCATGATGGATTTTTTTATCCGCCAGAGCGGTTCGCCATATTCTGGGTTTTACCGGTACAATTATGAGGTTTTGTCTGCCAAACTACAGCAGGTCAGGAATGATAGCCGAAGATGCATATTGTGGGGAGTCTCTTTTGCGTTGTTAGATCTGGCAGAGCAATATCCTCAGGATCTGAGTCATTGCATCGTATTTGAAACCGGCGGAATGAAGGGAAGGCGTAGGGAAATTACCCGAAATGAGATGCACGACAGGCTTAAAGCAGGAATTAACGTTAAAGCGCTGTTTTCGGAATATGGAATGACGGAATTGCTCTCCCAGGCGTATTCCATGAATGGGACCAATCGTTTTGTTTGCCCTCCCTGGATGCGTGTTATTGGAAGAGACATAACAGATCCGTTCAGGAAGGGGTTACTATCTGAAAACGTGGGGATTAATGTCATTGACTTGGCAAACTGGCAAACAATGTCCTTTATTGAGACCGAAGACCTTGGAAAGGTTTATCGTGACGGATCATTTGAAGTGCTGGGCCGAATCGATAATACCGATTTGCGGGGTTGTAACCTGATGATCCAGTAAATCGGCGCAAGGAGGCTGATAGTTGGCCTTTGATTTGTTTTAATGAGAAAGAATTATATTTTTGTTAGACCCAAAGTTATTATAATGAAAAAAATTGTTGCTTTTCTTGCCTTGGCGGCTCTTATCTCGGCATGTAGCCAGTACACCTGCCCCACTTACGCTAAAAAGGCTCCAAAGACGGATTCCGAACAACGGATTTAGTTTCGGGTCGCTGTTTCTGCGATAGCCTAAAAACTCGCCAGAGAAATTCCGATAGTAAGGGTGCTAAAATCGTTCTTTACGGACGTATCAGCCGAAATATCGCTCAAGCCTTTGCCTTCTTCGAATAACGGCGTCAGATTATAATATCCGAACAAGCTAAGATTTCCAACTCCGATCCTGGCGGAGAGTCCATAACGGAATTTTGTCAGGTTGAAATCCTCCTTATTCTTCAGCTTCTTGACCTCACTGTTCTCCTTGTATTTGATTTTCGTAAAGGAATCATACATATAGCCGATCCTTCCACCCACTGAAATTTTAAAACTTCTTGCTGGGTCATCGGGGTTAGTGCTGTATCGGATCTCCAGCGGCATATCTATATAATTGGTGATGAGCTGCGATTTTTTCACTCCTGGAAGACCCGTTTCGTTGGGTGTAACCATTACAATACTATTCTGGTCGTTTGGATCATATGCCAGGGTACTTTCGTTTCCGAACTTAAACCGCTCAAGGCTCAAACCTATACCTGGAACAAAGCTGAAGCTAGAGTTCAGAATCCTAAAATCGTATTGATAATAAAGATTGGCGGTGCGGGATCCGAAAAATCCCAGGCTGAATTGGTCAGGTCCGCTCAGGTCACTGTTGAAACCGAATTCAAGAGCAAAGCTGCCCGGAATATCTGGACGCCTGGACATCTTTTTATCAGGTGTCTCGGTTTGTGCAAAGGCAGACAACGAGAATAGTGTAAGACAAAGGAGTACTGGAATTTTATATCTCATGCGATGCGTTGATTCTAAGAAGGTCCAAAATTAGCTTTTTTGGCGGCAGGGCCAAATCGTTTTGTTTTGCTGAGTTGATTTATTCTTTACATTTGCAGTCCAAAATTTTCAAGTTAGCGGGCCTGTAGCTTAACTGAATAAAGCATCTGACTACGGATCAGAAGACTCGGGGTTTGAATCCCTGCAGGCTCACTTGATAGATCCTGTTGAACTGGTTTCGACAGGATCTTTTTATTAACCCCTAAGCTATTGGCATCGGGGATCACGAGGGCCAGCGCGCAAGGTCGAGCGAACGAGTAATCCCTGCAGGCTCACTTGATAGATCCTGTTGAACTGGTTTCGACAGGATCTTTTTATTAACCCCTAAGCTATTGGCATCGGGGATCACGAGGGCCAGCGCGCAAGGTCGAGCGAACGAGTAATCCCTGCAGGCTCACTTGATAGATCCTGTTGAACTGGTTTCGACAGGATCTTT
>CAMLER010000416.1 GCA_946478915.1 uncultured Chryseolinea sp. | reverse complement strand
AATCAGACCGAAGTCGGTTTGCATCCAGCACCTCTTCCAATGTAGTAAGGTTACCGTTGTGAAAGAATGCGCTTCGGTACCATACGCCGCGCAGAGAAGGGATCTTGTAATAACCCGTGCCGCGACGCGTGTATAAAGCTGAAACGGAATCCGTCTCGACAGACACGTTGAAGATGTCATATTTATCAAAGTGATCTTTAGGAGGCTCAAATCCATTTACCGGCGTGAGTTTATTGTTGGTGTACAACGGTGGCGTATG
Source organism: uncultured Chryseolinea sp. (assembly GCA_946478915.1). Next base: position 4,926 of record CAMLER010000416.1, on the reverse strand, counting down.
ACAGCTGACACATCCTTCTTTCGCGAAGATCAATTTCCCTTTGAGGATCAATTCATCGGGAAACTTATTCGGGTTAGCCGGTGGTTTCAACGAGTAGATGTACTGTGTTAATGCAAATAGCTGTGCATCCGTGTATCTTCTCGCCGCATAGCCAAATGGATGTGTCCAGGCCGTGGATGAAGGCAATTCAGAATGATTATTCTTTCCACCAGGAATAAAACCATCATAAGAAGTAAGCATATCGAGGCCCTGATTAAATGCAGCGTACCGCATCATGTCACCGGGCCCATCGTGTTTCATCAACCCGGTCCAGTCCAGGTATTTGATGTCCTTAATACCGATAAGACTTGGAACAGCAAACGGATATAAATAACCACCGCCCTGTCTGTCGACCACGCCGGGAGGCCCCGCGATATAAGTAGCAAATTCTTCGGCATTGTCCGGCATAGCTTTCAAGTCCGGTGCCCACGGTGCGTAGCTCAGCATTCCTGATCCTTGTTGCAAAACCGGGAACGGTATACGCTGATATCGGATTGCATCAACAAATCCATTGGTATTGAAGACATTTCCCTGAGCACCAGGGATAACTTCGCCAGAATCCATCACTCGTGTATGGCACGATGCGCAGGATAAAGACCCAATCTGAATTTTTCCCTTTTCCGACACCACGTAGCTACTAAAGGGATAAACACCATCCTTGGTTATTTTGCCACTGTTCTGAAAATCAACTTTAGAAAGTTTTGATTCCTTACCATCGTATGGGGTATACGCCGCCGGCCAATTGAAGACAATTTCTCCAGCCTTGATCCAGTCTTCCGTTGTTTTCAATTTTGCAGGATCAAAAACCACCTGCGGTTCAAGTGTCCTCAGTGAATCTAAGTATCCTGGTTTTTCAGCTTCGCGAATGTAATAGGGGAAGGTTTTTACGATCACATGTCCCGCAAGTGAATTATAGTATTCCCCGGAAGCATATTCGACTTTTACGGTGGTATCAGGCGGAGGGAGGTGAAACTTTTTTATGGCGTCCAGATCCCAAGCCACCGGGATACCATTCGCATTCCATAGATAGGCGGCCGATGAAACGAACACCAGGGCGCCCGACAAATACAGGATAAGCTTTTTCATAAGAATTTTAATCAAGCTTATATGCAGTACTTGCTCACCAGGAATTTCTCCATACCGGCTTTCCGACCTTTCACGGCCAGCCATTTTAGAAATGGATTCAGCAGACTGTACAATCCTGTTAGTGTCGTATCACCAAGTTCACCCAGGATTGCAATTGTCTGAAGACTTTTGGGGATACCTTTTTTGTCCGTCGTTCCATCCGCTGCCATCCCATAGAGGATCCGTAGCATATTCTCAGCACCTTCATGGCCCGGACTGAACTGAACCTGGAATTTTACCGGTCTATCTGTTGGATTGAAAAAACAATGGGGCTCGCCTTTCTCGACCGTAATCTTCTCACCGGCGGTAAGAATGACTTTTCTCTTTTTGTACATGAGACCCAATTCACCTTCCCAAACAATAAATGTTTCAGCAAATTTTGAATGCTTGTGCATCGGGTTGCCTCCATGTGCACCCAGTTCGACCATCATATCTGAAACTTTGCCGCCCGTTTCCGCCGAAGTTTTCAGAAAAGTACAAGTGTCTTTAAAAATTGGATTGAATATTTCCTTTTTCATTTGTGCATTTATTTCAGCACAAATTTTTGGATTATCAGTCTGGCCGGAAATAGCACCAAAGTGTCAATTTTGGAGTCATACAGATTGTTGCGACTATTTTCACGATGCCGCGTGGCAACAATTATGTTACAAACATCGGCGTCCGTTTGCCGTACAAAGGCATAACAAACTGCTAAATCTAGTGATAACGAAAGATGCTGAAACGACATCGCTGGCTTTTAAAAGCCTTTTTTCAAAAGAGGATGTTGCGCTTGCCGAAGTGAACCAATTCCGATATGAGGATGACTCGCGTAAAATCTTTGATCACTTGCAATTCACAGAGAATATTTTTCCGCATGGAGGTATAATGCTTTGCCCCATTTCGCATGCAAAGTTCAAGTACGTGGGAGTCAATTGTGAACAGGTCTTCGGTCATCCTCATAAGGAGCTGGAAAAAATGATGCTGGAGGATTTCTTTTCGCTGGTACATCCTGACGACCTCGCTGCCGTCCGGCAATGTCTTTATTTTGTGAAGAACCTTCAGCCTTATGACCCCTCAACACATCGCTTTATCATGCGATACCGCGTTCGTAACGAAGCGGGTAATTACCTGCATATCCAGGATGAAAAACTTGCTATTAAAACGGGAGACAATACATTCCTTAATATGATTGTCTTCACCAACATCACCAGCGAGCGCAAATTTTATCATGTTACGCTCGACGTGTTTACGCAGTCGAAAGGTAAGTATATTAAAACCTGCAGCTACAATCCCAGGCAAACTGAAACAGAGATAACTCCGAGGCAAAATGATATAGCAAGTCTGATTCTCCAGGGATTATCCAACCAGGAAATTGCTGAACGTTTGTCCGTGAGTGTTTTCACTGTAAAAAATCACAAGAAGATGCTGTTCAGAAAAGTAAATGTCAGGAACAGTATCGAGTTGGCAAATTATGTCAGGCAGACGGTGCGATAGAGATCTCTATTCCTTCATGTACCTGGGCCAGAAGTCTTCCTGGGGTTCGATTTGCTGCACGACGTCTATCCAAAGTCCGTTGGGATCCACCAGCCCAAACCGCCGTTGACCCCACGCTTCATCTTTCAATTCGTAGTCTATCTTAAGCCCTTGTTTTTTGATTTCCGAAAATAGTTTTGCTGCGTCCGAAACTTCCAGCGTCAGGAACGAACCACTTCCATTAAACCGGGCAGGTGTCGGTGGCGCGGTGGGATGTTGCTCATCCATAAATGCCAGGCACTGCTGATTGCCTTGACTTTGCAGCAGAACAAAAAAAGTGGACTCGAAAAGTTTGGTGAATCCGAAGTAAGACTCATAAAATTTCACGGACTCATCCAGTTTATTCGTGATAAAGACGGTGTAGATCTGATCGATGTTTTTCATGGGCGAAATAGTTTTGGTTGAACTTTGTTGCGCAACGGCTGCCATACTTGCTAAGGACAGGAGCGAAGCCAGCATTATTTTATTCATGTTATTTTGTTTGATGCTGCAATATGCGCTACGAACTCCGTAGAGTCTTGTACAAAACGGACATTATAAAAAAAGAGCCTCTTTGGGGGTGAGTCCGAAAAAACTTTTGAATTCTTTGTTAAAGTGCGGTTGATCATAATACCCGGCGTCCAGGAAGATCTTTTTGTTAGCGCCTGTTGCCGACAACGACTGGAGTTTAAGGAAGTGTTGAAATCTAACGATCTTGCTGAACGCTTTTGGAGTATCGCCGATATAGAATTGAAAGAGACGTCGAAGTTGTCGCGGACTGATGCCGGTATCGACGTCGGCGGTAAGGTTCACATTGCCGTGAGATTTCATCACAATGTTGATCGCGTTGGACAAGCGTTTGTCTTCTGAACGTGTAAAAGAGGCTAGCTTTTTTAAAAGTATGGCATCAAAGACTTCGTGCAGGTTTTCAGCGTTTTTCTGATCGAATTGTATAGAAAGGTCTTTTGCTAACGCTGGGACTACATCAAAAAGATCCTCATGAGTATTCGTAAACGTTGAAGCATTCACGTTAAACAGCAATGGGAATGCTGCCGGCATGAAACGGATACCGACATAGCTGAAGTTGTTACCCAGTTCAAACATCGATGGGAGGGTAGAGAATCCCATAAGCCGGAATTCATGGAAATCACGTGCATCACAAACAATATCAATGCAACCATCCGGCACGACGCGATAGGCAAAAGGTTCTGATAACCGTTGCGTGGATTGTAAGCGCCAGTAGCACGCCACATATTTTGACAGGGCGGGATGCGGTTTCTCCTCCGTGTAGCTAATCCCATTCGTCATCGGGCCAACACTGGGCTGTAAAGGGTGGTATGCCGGGTGAAAGTTGTGCGTCATCACGCGAATTTTGTGCTAGAGAGATAAACGGTAGTAACGAGATTTGGTTTTGGAGCAGCGAGTTACTATCCTGCTATAAGGCGAATAAACGCAATGCAGTTTATCTCGATATAACAGTAATACCGTTATTGCGAATCGATAAATGGAAATGCGTATATTGGATTTGTTAGCGTGCATTTGTTCCATGGACAGAGAAACAATAAAGACGGACATAAAACTCGGGAAGAGAATTTACGACTCTGTTCCAAGACGATTTCGACCTGGTTGGGGGACATCGTTACTTATGACATTTGAACCGATGATCAAAAATGTTCCGACTTCAATAAAAGAACTTTACGACATTGCGGACGATGAAACGAAATGGAAGGAATCACACTCGCAATTTCAGAAAATTAGACAGTTCGGCTTGAGTAATAAAGCTTTTAGTCCTTCGACATATTTGTTACTGGCTGAGAAGGTGGCTAAAATAACTTATAATCTTTCGGAACAGCCTGCGCCATTTGACATTGACTCGGGTGACTACATACCAAGTTTAGCAATGGTGACTGCAGATCATTTTAAAGACAAATCAATAGCTGACGAGATTGAGAGGATATTGATGTTACATTACAACGTGGACACAAACGCACGCTAACAAAAGCTATAAGTCATGGCGGCACTTTGGATTTTTAATTTTTATATTTCGGTGTGCCGCCACGCCTTATCGATAGACGTTGGCAGCAATCAATTTTTGGACAGTGAGACAACTCTTTATATTGATTTTGATTCTGATGACCTCTTGCAACAGCGACTCGAAGGACAGGCTGTTTAAGACGCTTATTCATCGGACTTTTATTCCCAAGGACGGAGTGACAATTCAATTTGTGGACTCAACCTATTATGTTGTTGAGTGGGGACAAGACTCAGCAC
>CAMLER010000415.1 GCA_946478915.1 uncultured Chryseolinea sp. | reverse complement strand
ATAAGGAAAAAAAGCGTTTTCATTTTATTCAAAGTGACCATTGGCTCGCGCCGTATATCACGATTGGGCTATGCTATCCTGTTATATGGAACACAAGCAAAATAGGAAGTATTAGTTTGCTCGTTTAGACGTCACCGTTTAGAAGCCAGTTAATGTGATGTACAATATTTTTTTTTGTAAAAGTAGCGGGCCTACCACCTGCGAAACATGCTAGGTGAAAACGGACTAGATAAAAGCATGGTTTTCGATGTCGACCTATAGAAAGTATTTCAAATACCCAGCTCAAATTCTTTCAACTGGATATTGTCCATTCCCGACTGATCGAAAGGATACTCGATCATTTTTTGAAAATTTGACAATGAAATAAGAATAATACTTGTCAACCCGACTAATAAATGTAGCAACCAATGAGGCAGCAATCCGTCCAGCCTGTCGAGCAGTATCGGGGCCTGGATGAATGGAAAAAGGATGACAAAGAATATTGAAAAAAAACGCAGGCCGGCCATGGTGCGGTGACTGATAATTTGTACCAGGTAGATTGAACTTTCAGCAGCTATGTTTAAGAATGTTATCATCCTGATGGCATTTCTATTGGAAAGATCTTTTTTATGAGTCGAAATGAAGATTGTTATTCTATTTAAGTTTTGCAAAACAGGTTGATAGCCCGGTTCACGATTTCTAAGCTTTGTCGTGAATTGTTCTGCTATCTCTTGTAAAAGATCCCTGCCTTCTGTTCTTATCTCCACAGTAAGATCAGGTGCCACCTGCATTGAATTGTACAGTGATACCATTGCCGCCTTGAATTTGCTGAAGTACTGGATCGCTCTTTCGCGCCGTTGATAAGCTGACTGAATACTGAAATGCAGCGGAAAGACAACAGCTAAGCCAAATAGCATAACGTTGATATTAAATTTAATCTGAAACTGGATCGCTAAGAAAACCGCTATTTGTGATATCACTGCCACTAACAATGTTCGTAGATTGAAAAAATTAATAATTCTTAGGTCCATGTAATCCTGTAAATGTTTTCAGTGAGATGCGTAACGATTCTTCCCTTGTACAGAAATCCTTTTACTTAATTTTTTGGGTTACGCATTTTTGATCAGGCGATAACAAATCTCGTCCAATAGTATTTCTTGATCTAGACGCCACCGTTTAAAGCAGTCCGCCTTATAAAACGAACTTTATCGGGCAATTTGTAACAGGAAATATATTGCCAGCATTCCTAACTGATACAAAGGGTCGTAGCTGTGGACACATTGCGAGAAATTTTATAACACCAAAAAAGCGTGTGCGAGTTATGAGAATGAAATATGGTATGATGATCGCTATCATTCTGCATTGGGTAGATTGTTCCGCCCAACACAATGTTCCGCTGTTCCGATCCAAAGAACCATTGAATTTACAAATTAGTGGCTCTATTAAATCTATCAAAAAAAACACAAATGATTCTACGTTGGTTACCGGTAAGTTGCTGTATGAAGATTCAACTGGTCAATGGATACCGGTAATTGGGGAAGCTCGTGTTCGGGGAAATTTCAGAAGAGAGAATTGTTATTTTCCTCCCCTTAAGATTAAGTTTAATAAGAAGAATGTTTCCTCAACAATTTTTGAAGGAAATAAATCGCTCAAACTTGTGTTCCCATGCCATACGTCCAGTGAAAAAAACGTGCTGGTCCGCAAGGAATATTTATGCTATCAATTCTATGAACTACTCTCACCTTTTCATTTTAGAACTAGGATTGCAAATCTGACACTGACTGAATTGTCTCGAAAAAAACCAAAAGTCTTTGAGATACTGACGTTTTTTGTGGAGGATAATTCCATGGTAGCAAAACGGGCTAATGGAAAAATAATGAAGGTTCGCGGGTTGAGTCCCGCAGTTTTCGACGAGAAAACCGCTGTTCGAAATGATTTCTTTCAATATATGATTGGCAATGCCGATTGGTCGGCAACTTACCAGCATAATACCAACGTGATGTATGCTGGTGACAAATACCATACGCTTTCATATGATTTCGACATGTCTGGATTTGTTGACGCTGGTTATGCGAGGACAAATGCACCTCAGTTGGGTACGGGCGATCCGCGTGAACGTGTTTACCGGGGCTTCTGCAGGACACCTTCTACTATGGAAGAAATTCGAAAGGACTTTTTATCACACCAGGAGGCCATCCATTCGTTGATCGATAACGAAGCGCATCATTTCAGTAAGCCGGAATTGGATGACATGCACCATTATTTGGATGGTTTCTTTAAAATCCTGGAAAGCGATTCCCAATTTCGCACGGCAATATTGGAGAGCTGTAGAAGTCTCCAATAGAACTTAGAAGTCAGCGCGGCTTATTTTCGGGAGGATACTATTACGACAATACATACTCCATCGATAAATTATAAAGTGAGTCTAGCTATACCGTTATGTTCGCGGCCGCAAAAAAGAATGCTGTTAACGAATTAGCCCTGCACGAAATTTGTCCGAGGTGTAAGTGAATTTGATATCAGGAATTGCGGCGTAGTTTCGCTTTGTTTAAGGGGTGTGTTTATAGTGCGTAGAACGCGGGTGGGTGCTGTTTGAAAGTCTCGCTGCGTGTTCATTATATATCCACAGCCTTGTGAATATAGCGACTGTTGCATCGATCGATTAAACGAATGCGTCCATGAAGTTTAAAGATGATTCCTTTACTTTAAGCATCCTTTATGAGTAAAATAAAAACTGATGCGTGGATAAAAGCAGGCTATAGCATTCTTAGCAAGGAAGGCATAGAGGGTATTAAGGTGGAGCGGCTCGCCCGAGTCCTTGATCTTAACAAGTCGGGGTTCTATTATTATTTCGGTAGCATGGAAACGTTTCTGTACAAGCTTATCCGATATCATGTCAGTGAAGCAAAGGTCGTCGCCCAGGAATTGTCTGAATGCGTAAATCTAGATCCGGACCTGCTCATGCTTGTCATTAAGCATAAGACCTTTTTCCTTGTTGAATCTCAACTGCTGGTTAAATGCAGGCCGTCACAATTCGGTTCGGACCTTGAAGAGGCTACAAACATTGTCAACATGGAAATTCTTCCGCTTTGGAGAACGGCTACTCAACTTCCTGAAGATTTGACCGCAGCGCTAGCCTACCTAAATATCATCAACCATTTTTTTTATGCCAGAATCAGTTCTGATAAAATGAATTATGAATTTCTTCAGTCGGTGGCGATTGAAACAAAGGAAGTATTGAACAAAGTTGTAGAAGAGAAGCAGAGGAGCTTTAATAGCTTAGGAAGTAGGCGTCAATAATAGTTTTAAACGGTATCGTCTAAATTAAGATGGGAATTCGGTATTGATTTGAATCATGATTCAGAACATAGTAATACTAGATGAAGCAAATTGGGACTCACTTTGCAATATCGGTTGCGCTATCTGATACGCACTCCACGTGGTATGGACCAAACTCATTAATAAGAGTAAGGCCATAGAGAACCAAAATCGACTAGTTGTAAGGTGGTTATAGGGTAAGTGTTCTTCGGTTTGACTGAGGAACACTTTTTTTCAGCCATGAGAATTTCAGCAGGTGAGTTTTTTGGGTAATTATATCTGATGATGGTTAGGTATAGTGCTTAAATCGGGAGTTTGGTGTGGTCTCAAAAATGTTCTAAGAGCTTATGTTCAGATTGTCATTGCTTCAGTCTACTCCCGCAGCTTTGATTGCGATTGTCATTTTTATCCTAATTATTCTTTTTTTTTGGCTAGGTTACCGGACCCGCCACAACCTTATATCAAATTCGTCCGAGCAAGCCAAAGCGGATTTGAAGCCTATTAATGGAATGCTTTTGGGTTTGCTTGGACTACTACTCGCTTTTACATTCGGCATGTCAAATTCAAGATTTAATGCCAGGAGAGATTTAATAGTACAGGAGGCAAATAATATCGGGACAGCAGTATTAAGGACGGATGTTTATCCCGACAGTATTCGAAAATTGTTGAAGTCACTGCTAAAAGATTACGTTGAGGCGCGGATTGCTTTTTATGATGCCGGCATGGACGTCGAAAAGTTTGTTTTGTATTATTATCAGGCGGATGATATTGGTAGGAAACTGTGGTTACTTGCGGCGGATTATGCTAGGGTGGACGAAATTACGACCAGAAGCTCGCAATTGCTCCCTGCATTAAACGCAATGATTGATATAAAAACTACTCGCAGGGCGGCGGGTGAAAGTACAATACCAGATTCGATCATGTATTTCCTCTTTATCCTATGTTGCTGTTCTGCCTTTTTGCTGGGCTATGATCACATAGAAAGAATTGATTGGATCATTGTCATTGGGTTTGCTATTATGCTTTCAGCCACTGTGTTCAATATCATCGATCTTGATCGCCCAAGAAGTGGACTTATTGATATGGATAGACCCAATCAAAACATGGTCGAACTCAGAGAGCTTTTCGTCGAAAAATGAATTGCGTCATAATAGGGTGCGGATAGTTAGATAGAAGCGTGAATTGCTCTTTAATCTCATAACATAACATGCGCCTTTGTTTAATTGTGCTGATGATTTTTGCCAACATTAGATCCGAGGGACAGGTTTTGATTTCGTTGCTTCTTGGTGATAAACTAAACTCAGGCAAGGTGGAATTTGGCCTAGACGGTGGCCTAAATATTTCGGATATAACCGGCGTGCAGCCATCCCGTAATAAGACTGGATTTAACCTGGGGTTTTATTTCGATATCAAGTTGAGAAAGCCTTCGTGGATGATTCACACTGGTGTGCTGGTGAAGTCGACAATGGGAGCTGAAAATATTTCGGTATATTCTTTGGACAATCCGGATCTCAATAAGATTTTCAGCGAAGGTTCCGTAGAAAGGCGTCTTGGGTATTTCAACGTGCCTATAATGATCAAATACAAATGGAAAAACAACTTCTTCATTGAGGCTGGACCGATGCTGGGCTTAATGAGCAAATCCAAAGATGAATTCTCAGCAACTGTTAAGAAAAAGGATGACCTCACCTACACGCTAAACATTAAAGATCTATATCACCCGTTGGATGCAGGCGTTATGGCCGGTGTGGGTTATAGATTATTGCGGGGTAATGGAATGAACCTTGCGCTAAGATACTATCTGGGTCTTGTGGATATTACCCTTGACGATGCAACGCCAGAGCAATACAATCGATCGTTCTATATTGCTATTGGTATACCGATCGGCGTTGCAAAACAACA
>CAMLER010000414.1 GCA_946478915.1 uncultured Chryseolinea sp. | reverse complement strand
TCACAACAATCGGGCGCTGCGCCAATCAACCTAAAATTCCGAATACCTATTAACTCCTATATAACAAAAATTCTCAAGCCGCATCCATTACTTCCGATTGAAGTTTTTTAAGTCGTTTTTGTAGTTTTTCGATCTCAATCAGTTTACGTTTTTGCCCGTTAGCAACCAATAGTATTGGATTGTATTCCTCTTTGCGGCTAATCATGTGGTAGATTGATGTGGCGATTTTATCTGCTGTTGCTATGATTGCTTTTGCTGGACCCCCTTTTGTTTGTTTCCTGCGAAAATAAGAACCTAATTCCGAATGGGATGTTCGTAGGCTATTTGCCGCCACACGGAGAACTTGTCCTGCATGGTGTTTAATCTTGCGAACTTTTTCGCTTTTTACTTTACCTCCGGTCTTTTCTGTGCTGGGAACTACATTGAGCCAGGATTTAAAATGCTTGTCGGTCGGCCATCGATGCATATTAAATCCGGTTTCAGCAATAAAAGATAAGGCACTAAGTTCATTTACGCCTGGTATTGCAGTAAGATTTACTCCTAATAACGTTTTTAAGAAAGCGGTCGCATGAAAAGGGATTTGGTTTTTTGATGTCGTTCTTTTCCGACTCATCGATTTATCAATGGTAATATCTTGATGCCCACCGCGGGAGACTATCATTTTCAGCAGATGTTGTTCAATTTGATGATCAGTCTTTCTAATTGCATTATTTAAATAGTCATACAGTTGGAACTGTTCTGATAAAATAAATAGTTGGACATCATTCCAGTTTCCCTCTAATGATTTTTCCAGCGTTTCCCGTGAAGCCTTAATTCTTGGGTCTGCATGTAAAGCCAGTGCTGCCGGATTGCGCTCCCCCTTAAGAATCGCATCTACTATAGCTCTCCCGCTTTTACCATCGATATCACTAATGACAGTATGCACCTTTATGTTCATCAGTTCTAGTGCTTTCATTATGCGGTTGGTGCATTGAGATCGATTCTGGACAAGATTCTTTCGATATCGCATTAACTCGCGTAGCTCTCGGCTAAGAAGGTCAGGTTGAAAGCAAGGGCGAATGAGCCCACAGGTATGAAGTCGTTGAATCCACATGGCATCGCTCTCATCATCCTTCCTGCCGCTTACACTTTTAATAGATCTGGCGTTTCCCACAATTACTTTAATTCCATGCTCCTCCAAAAGCAGATAAAGCTGCACCCAGTACACCCCAGTGCATTCCATAGCAACAGTATCAATAGAATAATGGGAAACAAATTCAATAATTGACTTAAGATCACTAGTGAAAGTCCCAAAGGTGCGAACATTCTCTTCGCATTTTTCTGGACCAACTGCCACCACGATTTCCGAGTCACCGATGTCGATGCCTGCAGCATTGGGATTCACAGTGGCAAAGTTGCTCATCCTTCTGCTTTTCTTCGTACTTTTACTATTCATAAAGATTAGGGGTTAAAATCTCTGCGCCTTTTTTCGAAGCAAAAACAAACTCCTATACGGTGTCGAAAGCACCAATTAACAAAGTTGCACAGAAAAAAGAGCCAGTCTAATAATCGGCATACAAACCAAGTTAATCACGGCTTTGGCTGCGCAGAGGCCCCCTAATTTAATTAGAAAGTGAAGATGCGGAAAATGCAGAACAGGACAATCCAATGCGTGCTCTGCTTATTTTTTTTCAAAGCTCAAAACGTCCAGCACGCACCCCTGTTATTTTCTAACAAAGCCAACGCAGATGGTAGGGTCTAATAACTAATAACGGATAACGTCTACAGCTTCGGCAGCTCATGGGCAAACCTTGGCTTATGGAGCTTCGCCCTAAAGTAGAATTGGGTGAACGAACGCAAACTCAGCGCGGCAACAAACGGTATCATTGCATAAGGTAACATTTGAGGTAGAATGCTCCAGGTTAATAATGTACCGAGGGTCAATATGGTTGTGAAAAGAAAATACGCGGTTAACCACTTTGGTGATTTTGGCAAAGCTGGTGCAGCCAGGCAGTGCAAGGGAAAAGCCCAAAGCAAATTCAGGTTATTGGCAGCTGCTTTATGGTTGGTAAAAAACCACAAGAACAAAAGAAGTACGCCAATCAGGCCCGTTAATCCAAAGAGAAAAAAATCAAAACGATTGGTAGCTTTTCTTCTTCTGAAATCCCAAATGGTTATAAACAGAACAACTAATGCAACAAACCCGGTAACATACAGCGGGTGAGGTATCATACTCCTCGACTCTTCGGGACGCGCTTCATAAATGACTTCCTTTTGTTTCACCAGCGGAACCGTTGCGCTGTCTCCCTGAATTGAGGCGTGGTCGAACCCAGACTCAACATAATCCGGTAAGAACATATACTCCAACGGAGATGCCGTTTTGTCCATCGGCAATCCCAGACAAATGTCAATGCCAAGATCGCCCCAGGGCTGTTGTTTTTTGATATAGAAGTCGGTTAGCTCCCTTATTGAGTAATTTGTAGTAATGTGAGATTCATCGAATTTTACATCCTCTCCCAAAGCAGCGATCAACACATCGCGAATTCGTGTTGAGCAATTATCATAAAAATAGTCGTATTGGTAAGTCGCATTTTCGGGAAGTGCATTCCATTGAAGATAAGCAAACAATTTTTGCTTTTGTGCCAACGTAAGATTCAAAATCTGCTCATGAATAAATCTATTCTCATAGATGTATCTGTTCTCGAAACCCTGATACTCTTCAACACTCAGCGTATACAGGTTGTTACCCATTGCAAAATTGACGTAAAACATGGGCGGGTTAAAATGGAACGTCCCATAATTGCATACCACGTTTATATTTCGTACCGGGTCAAAAATTCGGAAGGCACTGTGTCCAAACGCTGAGTAAAGTTCCCCCTGATAAGGTCCGCATGTAAGTACGGATATAACAGACTGTTCAGAAAGTTGTCCATATGCGCTACCGCAAATAAGACAGATGAACCATAGGATTTTTTTCATATGCATTCTAAAGGCATTGCGCAAGATAACAACATTCATTTTATCCTAAGGAACAAAAAGCCTATTATCTTGCGAGCATGATCGGGGGACTATCAGACAGCATTAACCTTCTTTCGAAACTTACGACGAAACGCGTGGCAAATGCGTCACAAATTTTTACAAGCTATAAATATTCAAAATGGCGTGGCACTCCGACAATCAAAGGACTTCCGATTAGCATTGCCATTGAACCGACAACTTCGTGCAACCTGCGTTGTCCTGAGTGTCCCAGTGGGCTGCGGTCTTTTACACGGCCGACTGGTATGCTACACGAAAATTTATTTCGGCACGTGATCGATCAACTTGCTCCCACGCTAAACTACCTGACGTTTTATTTTCAAGGAGAACCATTCCTGAACCCCCGGTTCCTTGAAATGGTCAAATATGCATCAGCGAAAGGGATTTATACTGCTACTTCTACAAATGGACATTTTATTAATGATGAAGTTGCAAGATCTATTATCGATGCGTCGCTCGATCGGCTGATTATTTCAGTCGATGGAACAAGCCAGGATACATATCAAGGGTACCGGGTAGGGGGATCGTTGGAAAAAGTTAAAGAGGGTGCGATTCGAATTGTTGACTATAAGAAGAAAATGAAGTCCTCAACACCACATGTTATTTTCCAGTTTCTTGTGGTCAGGAACAATGAACATCAAATTCCTGAGGTGTATGACCTCGCATCATCTATTGGGGTCGACCAGGTAGTGCTAAAATCAGCGCAGATATATGATTATAAGAATGGTTCTGATTTGATCCCTAACCAGGATAAATACTCTCGCTATGAGCGGAACCGCGATGGAACTTATTCAATTAAGAATAATCTCGACAATCACTGCTGGCGCATGTGGCACAGCTGTGTTGTGACGTGGGATGGGAAAGTCATTCCCTGCTGCTTCGATAAAGATGCACACTATAGCCTTGGCGACCTTTCAAAAAGCAGTTTTACCGAAATATGGAATGGAGATGCTTATAATCAATTTAGGAGCACAATATTAAATTCCAGAAAGGAAATTGAAATGTGCAGGAATTGTACGGAGGGAGGTTATTGAAAGGCTGAACGCAGAACGCAAAAAGCTCAACGTTTGTGTGTGCGGTCATCACGTTTATCTCGCGATATCTAACTCGATATTTTTCGCATCTTTCTCTTACGCAGCCCAGTGCATGGATGAGAAATTAGCGCTTACTGGCCTTAAGATCTCTTTCAATCTTTTTGAAATCAATACCACATTTACCGCAGCCGGATGCGCAGCCGGATTTAGCGCTAAAGCTTTTGTAGACAATATAGCCAAGATAAGCTACAGCGGATGCAAACAATGCAATAAGAAGGATCTGTTGCAGAATCATTGCTCAAAGATAAGCATTCAACTGAAAACAAGGCGACTGCGGAATTAATTCGGTTCGGCATGAAAATTCAGTTCGGTAAGCTTAAATAAAAGTGGTGATCAGGTAAACAGGTAATCTGGTACCCGATTACCAACCGATTACCTATAACCGATTACCTTTAATTATAAGGGTTCTTCTCCAACACCGCGCCCTCAGGCAACTTAAACAAGGTAGCATCAACCTTTTGGGGTTCAACAGAAGTAGCGACAGATTCCATAGTGAACTGAACATTGTCGATGGTGATCTTTAGCGGGACCGCTTTTGACTTGATAACATAGTCGTAAAAATTTCCAAACTTATGATTCTCGAAAAGCTTCGGCTCAAGTTTGAACTTTGATGTGAAATAGTATTTCTGAATTCCACTCTTGCAAGTCAGGACCAATTCATCGCAATTATGGCCCAATATTTCCAAGGCGTTTTTGTTTACTTCCGACTTAATAACCTCATCTTTATTTTCAGCTCCATCGTTCCAGAATACTGAGTTCGAATTGGCATATTTTGTATAAAGCTTATTGTCGTTTTGGACGTAGAGTTGCCATAATAAGAATGTTCCGTTGGACGTAGTTTTATAATTCCCTTCTTTTATGGTATAATCTAATGATGTCCCCATCATTTGGGTAAGCATATCGTCGGTGACATTCGGAATTTTTGACTTGAAGGTATTCTGATAGTTAACTCTTCCTTCAAAATTCTGAGCTATCGATGTAACACAAATCAGCATCAGTAGGAAAACGGCAGCAGTGGAAAATTTCATTGTTAGTGGTGGTTATCGTTATGGACTAAAGGTATAAAAGAACGCTAGCGGCAACAAAAAAAAAGAGCC
>CAMLER010000413.1 GCA_946478915.1 uncultured Chryseolinea sp. | reverse complement strand
CCGTGGCGTTATCCAGGGTGATAACAATGGTTTCACTATCTTCAAATTGAAAATCCGTCAATATTTGAACAGATATTTCACCTTTGTTCGCGCCCTGCGGGATTACCAGTTCTCCCGAATTATCAGTATCAATATAATAATCCCAGTATTGAGGGTGGATTGGGTTAGTTTGCGTAGCTGCAAAAACGGTATCAAGCGCCGTTCCGGTGAGAGTGTAATTTATGGTGATCGCCTGAGCTGCCGGAGTACTTAAGTTGACCACGATAATGGCCTCACCATCTTCTTCGTTGACGGTAACCGTTGCTGTTTCCATTGTGGCTTCAACCTGTGAGTCGTTTTCCGTAATGGTTATCACGGCTTCGTCGTCGTTTGTTATTTCAATGTCGTCGCTATTAACATCCTGAAGTTCAATTTCAATTGTTTCATTTCCCTCATAGTTTGCATCGTCAACGATGGTAATTTCGATAGTGGCGCTGGTTTGCCCTTGTGGAATATCAATCTCGCCTTCGGTGCCAACGACACTGTAATCGGCAGGGGAGACCGCAGTCCCACCCAAGGTGTACTCCACAGTTATGTCAGTTGGAGCCGCTTTGTCTAATACGATCTCAACTTCGGCTGTTCCACCGCCCTCGCCAATCGTTACTGTTTCAGTTGCGACAGAAAGCTTGGGTTTCACAAATGGCTCATCATCATCCTTACACGAAGAAAGACCAAGGACAATTAGCGCGCACACTGA
This sequence comes from uncultured Chryseolinea sp., assembly GCA_946478915.1. Next base: position 4,471 of record CAMLER010000413.1, on the reverse strand, counting down.
GCAGATCGAAAGCGTAAATTTTTGCATGACCGTATAGTTAGTATAGTTGTTTCGTATGTATAAGATACTGATAATTGCTCGCTAAATCGTTTTGGGATCTGAAATTTTTTCACTTGAAACCTCAGTTAACACCAAAAAAGACAAAACTCCACCCCGTACAGGGATTGTAAAACTCATACAGGTTATCCGCATATTCGAACACATAGGTGTTATCTCCCTGCGTAAGGGCATCCAAATAAATGTTTACGTTTTCGGTGTTTGCAGGTGTGTTTTGATTTCCGAAGATGGAAATGTCGGGAGCAAAATTAAAAACGATGTGATTGTCCGTTAACGTCGGCGTAAACTCGCGCAAGGCAAAAGTGGTGGTTGCATCAGGGTTTTGAATTAGAAACCCAATTGCATAAAAAGGAGTGCCACTACCGTCGTTATAGTTGTAATACAATTGCATAGCCAGTGCGCCGGAGATGTCTTGTTCGATTTGTTGAAAAACCCTGAATCCATTATTAAATATATTCTCGTTGGGTGCAATGAAAAAGTCTGAAGACTGTGCAAAATTCTTTCCGCTTGCATCCAGCAATCCTGTTGACAGGATCACTTTGTCGTTGGCCGAAGTAGTTCCCGCATACGAATGAAGTGTGATCGGTTCAGCGCAGATCTCCAGGGAACTCTCGCTAAAGGTTGTGAAATTTATTCCTTTTATGACGATGTTATTTCCCAGGACGTTAGCACTAAATGTTTGATCAAACACAATGGAATCTCCCTTGAATATGTATGGCGAATTGAAGTTTACATCCTGTGTGATTTGCCTGTTTATCTTTCGCGAAGCAGCAGTTATACTTAACGTTCTTTCGAAATCATTTAGAGCAACGTATAAGATCAAATCACGATCTTCAAATGTCAGGTTAAGGGATGCCGTAAACTTATCGAAGTCATCGGCCATGATCGAAATATTGGTGGAAACGGTCTGACCCAGCAAACTATTGTCGCTAGGTGACGCGGGCTCAAATAACAGAATGGTCGGCGTGCCGGTATCTGTTTTACTGTTAAAGACTAAGGCATCATCAGGTGTTTTATTTACAAAGTTAAATTCGTACTCTGCCTGAAAAGCAGCTTGTCCTTGCTCAACCATGAAACTAAAGAACGAATAGCTTTCAATGATAAGCTCTAGCCCAAGAGAATTGTCTATTCGATAGGTTACCGTTGCATCAAAAAATTCTCCGTCATTATAGCCAACATCGCTTTTGATATTCACCGTATTATCTTCATTAAATTTCATCAGGGTATAAAAAGATCCGGATTCTGATTCCGGACGATACTTAATTATCCATCCGTTAGCGGGGGCGATCAGCTCCTGTTTCAGATTGGCGATAGCTTCCGCCGCCCTTTCATCTGCCGACTTTTCAAAAATCGCCACGTCATCGTCGTTCTTGCACGAGGTCATTGCGATGATCAATATCCAGATTATGTGAAACGCTTTCCTCATCAGTTTAGTCGGTCTTGAACAATTGCCCTTACCTCCAGCAGATCAACGCCGGTTACTTGTAAGTAATGTGATAATACTGAGTTATACTTGGTTCTCAGCCTGCCTCTTCCTTCGTTTCGGGCTTCACAATCAGAAGTGGTACAGTTCGGTTCTTCGTCAATATAAGTTTCGTAAAAGGTTGGATCGAATAATATGTACGCGGCCATTTCGGCAAAATCCTCATTGAAGCTGCTTGTGGCATAAGGCGAAACAAATCCTCTCCGAAGGGCCTCTTCTTCACTGATGTTGTACCATGAGCCTGCCGATGTATAGCCATCCGGCGATATCTGCTGGAACCCGGTGGGAAGATTGTAGCGTTGATGAACGATGTGCGCAAACTCATGATAGATTGTTCCGAGTTGACGGAGAATCCAGTCTTGGTTCTCAATATCGATTTGGTTTACTTCAGTAAGTGTAATGCGGGCACCTGCGTCGGCAAGGCCAAGGGTAACAGTACCGTCGTCGTTAAAAATAGGCGATCCAATGAAGATTACTTCGGCGGGCACATGGCGTTCAAAAAACCTTCTGCCATTCGGAACGTTGATAAAAGGCTCAACCCAGAATTGAGTAAGGAAATTGAGCATGGGTTCAACTAATTCCCTTTTTACTGGTGCAACCCTTTTGTTTTGATCGATGTACCTGTCGATGAATTTATAACGAACAGCTACACCGTATTTATCTACGAAATTTGTTTGAATAAAGATGTCGATCGGATCCTCCGATGGCGTTACTGTTTTTACCGGACTGGTTACGCTTTCATCGTCATAACATGACGTTGCAACCAGCATCGCGGATATCAATAAGATTGATATGCGGTTTTGAATCCATTGTACCATACTCGTTCTCATCTCGGATTTGGTTCTAAACCTCCTACATCAGTTGCAGTCTGCGGTATTTGAATAACTTTTCTCAAGTCATCGGCCTCCAGTGTTATAATACTTCCATCTCCCAGCATATGGTCGACTGGAATTGAATATCGTTTAATGTCAAACCAACGCAAGCCTTCATGAATAAACTCCTTTCGTCTTTCATCCAGTATGAAACCGAGCATTGCCAGCTGGTTGTTGGTTGTACCATAATAGGCGCGCAATAGCGACAGCGTTAGGGGTGGATTGCCGTCATACCTCTTACTGATATATAACTGCATATCCGCCATAGCAAGGTCGAGCTGATTCTTTTGCGCGTAACTTTCAGCTCTGCTCAATATTACTTCATCACCTCGGAATGCCGAAATGATCGTGTAATTCAACCCGACGTTGGAGGTAAGGCTGGATCGCTCGAAAAGAAATTCAAATTTTGCCAAACCCAAACCATTGGTACCGAAAACATATATCGGGTATTCATTGCTGATACGGATATCTTCCGCGCCCCAGGGATTGCTTTCAAAAATAAAATCGAGCAAGTTTTCATCGGGCCAGTAACCAACGCTTACAACGGCATTGGTGACATTGCGTATCAATAGCAAGTTGCTTTGATCATTTGGTGACGTAATCAACCTTACAAAATCATCCGTGTTTTCTTTTGTCTCAATGATTTCCGGAATATCTTTTATGAATTCGACGGGGTCCGCCCCTAACATTTGGGAGCTGTATTTAATACAATTGTCCCAGTCTTCTTTGAACAAATAGAACCTTGCGGCAAATGCGAGCGCCGCATTTTCTGTGAAGTGATACTTACCGGAGTTCGCGTAAAAACGGCTATCCACCAGGTCGAGACCTTCCTCGAGATCGGCTTCAATGAAGTCATAAACTTCCTCAATGGTATGTCGCTGATATTGTTTTACAAATTCAGTTTCGGGCTCGTTTACGTAAGGGATACCCAGATCTTGTGCAGCTGTCTCCGGGTTGTAATCCTTAGCGAAAAGGTTTACAAGCATAAAATGGCCATATGCCCGTGTAAGAAGCGCCTCGCCTTTGACAGCATCTTTTAACGCGCGGTCGCCGGGCAGATTATCGATCACAGCAAGCACTTCATTGGAGTGTGCAATTGCATCGTATGTAGTGGTCCAGAAATAGGAGGGTGTGTCTTGCGAAATTGCAGTCGATTCTTCCCATTCATAGGCCTGATTGTGCTCCGGCTGCTTGAACGTTCCGGTAGTGAATGCAACATTGTCGCCCATCCATTCCGTAAAAATATACCCGGCACTCGAGTACGCATTGGTCAAAAGTTGCGCTGCTTTCTGTGGCGTGTTCAATTCAACCCGATTATCAGGTGTCTCCTCAAGGTATTTGTCACACCCACCCAGTATCAGTAGCGTTGTAAGGCAAGTTGTAATAAAATACTTTCTCATATTCTGCACATCTAAAAGCCCAAAATAATTGAAGTGGTGATCAGCCTCGGTTGTGGTAACGCGACACCGCCAGCGGAAAAGAACTCCGGGTCCTGACCATTGAGTTTTTCATCTGAATACAACAGCATCAGATTTTGGCCCTCCACTGAAATTTGCGCATTCGTTGCTCCAATCTTCTGATACCACTTTCCAGGAAGGTTATAGCTTAACCTTACTGATTTAAGTCGCAGGTAATCCCCGTCAGCGACCCTGACAGTACTCTTATTGTAAAGATCGTAGGCACTGAGCAAATCGGCGTTACCTCCTTCGACCACCTGTTTATCGAGAATGACCGGTACGTTTGTAAAAGCTTCATCACCGGGAACCATCCATCGATTGACAAAACTTTTTGACAATGAATTAAAATCGGTGTATCGCGGACTGAAGGCATCGTCAAGGCGTATTTTATAATCGAACTTAAACGACAGGAACACATTCAGAGAGAAATTCTTATAATTGAAAATGTTGCTCAATCCACCGGCACCTCTGGGTTCCGCCGGGCCTTCGTACTTCAAAATGTCTGTAAGGTTCTCGCGATCCTGTAGGTCATAGTTATAAACTACCTCGCCGCTGCCGTCGTAATAAGTTGGTATTCCCCTGTAATCCAGTCCAGCAAATTT
>CAMLER010000412.1 GCA_946478915.1 uncultured Chryseolinea sp. | reverse complement strand
TACATTTATGAGAGAATATCAGGGCTTTCTTTTCTTGCTGGAGAGAGGAAAAGGTATACATGTGTTCAATAGTATGGGCCGGTGGATCAAAACTATTTCAGCATCAGACCTCAAATATTTTAACTTTCTTGGGGAAGAATTGTACTACCCTGAGCAAGGCAGTCTGATCTTCACGAACCTTTTCTCAGGCGATCAGCGGAAGCTACCAATTTCCGAACCCTTTGAAATTGCGTTGGTTACGGATGAGCGAATTTTTCTAGTGAAAAAGACCAATGTGAATTTCTTTCAGTTAAAGCCGTAATTAGCCCTTCGCCAGTGTTTAAAATTTTGAGGTCTTTCGCAAGGTGCTATAATAATGTCACTCGCATATGCGTACCATTTAGCTACCAATTCCCTCTTTATTTGCATCGGCTAAAAATATCTTTGTGATAGGTTCTAATTATCAGGAATTGTTTCTGAAGAATCCTACCGTTTGTCATGATCAAAACGTCTTGCCGAGGGATTTATATTATCCTATTCTTATTCAGCGCATGCCTTTCAGTCCATGCGCAAACATTCATCTCACTTAGTAGCCGGAAGGGAGCGATTAAGCATCCAACATTCTACATTTCAGAAATCATAGATGCAAGATCCAACAAAGACATTATTGGAATTGTCCAAACAGGTCTGAATAATAAACAGCAGGTTGCAAAGTTTAAGAACGGGTTCCAGGAGGAATTAAAAAGTGTCGTCGCGGAACTTCTGTACCCACAGTCGAATCGTACACCGCTAATTGTACGGGTATTAAAACTAAATGTATTTGAAAGAACACTGCTTAACAGCGAGACTGCGATAGCTGAGGTAATCGTAGAATTCTACGTAAAAACAGATGCAGGCATCACCCTTGTGAAGAGTGCAGCAAGCACGGTAACATCAGGTGGGCTAGACGTAACAAATTCTCATGACAGAAACATCGAACGATGTCTGATAGACTGCTTGGGTCAAGTCAATAATTTCCTTTCGCAAAACCCGCGGACCTATAATGTTACGTCTTCGATTAAGTACGAAAGTTTATTTGAAACACCTGATGCACTGACAGAGTATGACTATAAAATTTTAACTGATCCATCACCCGCAAAAGGCGTTTATAGAAATTTTATTGAGTTTCGAGATAATGCACCGGGTATTATAATGGACTTCTCAGTGAAGGAAAAGCCAAATTATACAGGTGATACTTACAATATCACAAAGGGAGTAATTAAGACAGCCGATGGAAAGGAATCTAACGTGTGGGGCTATTCAAACGGCCAGCAAGTCTTCATTAAACTCGGGCAAGAATTTTTTCAAGTGTTAGAGGAGGATGGCATCATGTGGTTTCAGGGATACGATATTACCGGCTACAAAACTGATGTCTCAGTCCCTGGAAAATCAGTGCTAATGGGTGCCCTCACAGGATATTTCTTTTATTCTGTGCAAATTAGCGTTACTTCAAAAAAAATGAGATACGCGATTAACATGGGAAATGGCGATCTGATTCCGTTAGACTAATAGTTCAATACCAAGGGGAGGGATATTTAGCCGGGGTCGGTCACTACCCACAATACTCCATACTTAAAGCCGTAAAATCTTTAAAACATCGTTGACATGTGTACGAATATGAACATCTTTGTACAGCAAAGAACAGGTACACCTGCTAATTGAGCCCTATTGCCCGATTTGCTTATTGGCATAAATTTCCCTGATGAACTTCCTTAACTTAAACCTTGACGCGTGAATCCCGAAGGCGGTAAAATTCTAATGATCGATGACGATGAAGATGTTCTTCTCGCTGCTAAAATGCTCCTGAAAAAACAGAATCATCATGTCATAATAGAAAAAAATCCTAAGAAGATTCCTTTCCTGCTCAACAATGATACTTATGATGTGATTTTGCTCGACATGAATTTCAGCAAGGACATAACCAGCGGCAAAGAGGGATTCTATTGGTTAGACGAAATTATGAAACATGACCGTAGCTCTGTCGTCATCCTTATTACAGCGTTTGGCGATGTTGAAATGGCGGTGCGGGCATTGAAGCAAGGTGCAACTGATTTTATTCTCAAACCCTGGCAAAATGAAAAATTGATCGCCACCATCGCAACCGCGATCAAATTAAAACAATCTTATAACCAAGTTGATAAGCTGAAGAAAGCAAAGGAAATGCTGGAAGAACAAATCAGCAAACCTTTCGCCGAAATCATAGGCAAGAGCGCCGCGATACAGGAAGTTTTTACCCTAACCGATAAGGTTGCTAAGACAGACGCGAACGTGTTGATCCTGGGCGAAAATGGAACCGGCAAAGAATTGATTGCTCGCGCCATACATCAGCGATCGCTTCGAAAAGAAAATAGTTTTGTTTCAGTGGATATGGGCGCCATAACGGAGACCCTATTCGAAAGCGAATTGTTTGGTCATAAAAAAGGCGCGTTTACCGACGCGCGCGAAGATCGACCCGGAAGGTTTGAGCTGGCCAACGGAGGTACACTCTTTTTGGATGAGATCGGAAACCTAAGTTTAAGTCTGCAGGGAAAATTACTCAGCGCACTTCAATCCCGGCAGGTGACTCGGGTAGGAAGTAATCAGTCTACTCCCGTCGATATTCGCCTGATCTGTGCCACGAATATGCCGCTTCACAAAATGGTGCAAGAGGGAACATTCCGACAAGATCTTTTATATCGCATCAATACGGTTGAAATCCGAGTGCCCCCATTGTGCGAACGCGTCGACGATATTCCATTGTTAGCTCAGCACTATTTGAATCATTACGCAAAAAAATATCACAAGTCAGTAAAGCTGATCACGCCTGAAGCTATGGATCGGCTGAAACGATATGCCTGGCCGGGCAATATCCGGGAGTTGCAACATGCTATTGAGCGCGCGGTCATTATGACCGATTCTGATACATTACAAGAGAGCGACTTTTTACTAAGCCGTTCATTATCAAGCGGCGCCGCAAACAATACCTTGAATCTTGATGAAGTCGAACGCTCTGCAATTGTCAAGGCATTGCAAATGCACAGCGGAAACATTTCAAAAGCGGCGGATGAGTTAGGCCTGACACGGGCTTCACTATATCGGCGAATGGAGAAATATGGGCTTTAATTGGCGATCACCCGTAGTACCGCGGGTAGCGTTCCTGGCTGCTTCCATTTTTCTATTCTCTTTTTTTACGTTCTCAACCGGCGATGGTATCTATGCCTTCGTCTTCCTATGCCTCAGCGTCTACCAGGTGAAGCTGCTGATCGAGCATCTAGACCGGTCAAACGAAAACATCGCTTCATTTTTAGATTCCATTCAATTTGATGATCTCTCCTACTCCTTCAAAACGGCCAGCGACGATCCCGCTGTAAAAAGACTCCATCAGGAATTGAACGAGGCGATGCTAAAATTGCGCAGCTCCCGTCGGGAGAAGGATTCCGAATTCCTGTTCTTTAAGAACATCGTAATGCACGTTGGTATCGGACTCATTGTGTTTAAGGAAGATGGCACGATCGAAATCTTCAATAGCGCTGCGAGGAAATTACTGAAGCTGAATCGAGCTGAAAAATTGAGCGACCTGAAAGAGGTAAGTGAGGTGCTTGTTCAGGTATTTGAAAAACTGAAAACGGGAGGGCGCGAACTGGTGAGGTTAAAAATCGGAGAAGAGTTGGTGCAACTGTCTGCCTATGCGATCGAGTTAAACCTGCGTGGCGAAAATGTTAAGCTCATCTCAATCCAGAACATCCAAAGCGAACTTGAAGAAAAAGAAATGGAAGCCTGGCAGAACCTGGTTCGCGTATTAACACATGAAATCATGAACTCGGTAACACCAATTTCTTCGCTGGCTGGTATTGTTGAAGAAGAATTGAAGCCGCATATTGATGCGGATGATCCCACTACACTTACCAAAGATCAACTTTCGGACATACACTTGTCCTTGCAGACAATAAGTAAGCGCAGCGAAGGACTAATTCATTTTGTCAAGGAATTCAGGAGCCTTACCTCTATTCCAAAACCACGACCGGTACAGATTGAAGTGCAATGTTTGTTCGATGAGCTTACCATGTTGCACAAGCGAGATCTTGCAGACCGTAATATTGAGCTGAAAACATCGGTCTATCCCGAAGATTTAACGATAGCCGCGGATAAAAATATGATTGAACAGGTAATGATCAATTTGATACGGAATGCTATCCAGTCATTCGAAGATCAATGCGATAAGAAAATTGAGATCAGAGCATTTGTCAATGATAAGTCAAGGCCCGTTGTTACCATCAAAGACAACGGAAGCGGCATCGATCCGGAAGCGATGGAGAAAATATTCATACCGTTTTTTACCACCAAGAAATCGGGATCAGGAATAGGGCTAAGTCTTTCCCGACAAATTATGAGGCAGCATCAAGGAACGCTCACCGTAAAGTCCACAGTAGGCAAAGGCACCGAATTTTTTATGCGCTTTTAGGAGTTAAAAGTTTAATGTTTAAAGTTCAAAGTTTCTGTAGAGGATGACGCGTGCGTCTTTTTGTGCCCAGCGACACTTCGTTCGTATAACGGTCGGGATCCTTTCGCCGCGACGGAAGTGAGTGCCTCGACCTTAGTGTGCATGCGCGGCTCAGGATGAAGTAAGCACCCTTGATCCAAGGGATCCTTCGCCGCGATGGAAGGTTGTGCCTTGATCTTAGTGTGCATGCGCGGCTCAGGATGAAGTGAGCGCCTTGATCCAAAGGATCCTTCGCCGCGATGGAAGGTTGTGCCTTGATCTTAGTGTGCATGCGCGGCTCAGGATGAACTTGTGGGGCAAAAACGGATTTAATACATTTACCAAACAGTTAAGCGCGCTATGCAAGATATTCAAAAGAAAGTCACCAAAATATTGACTGAAAAATTAGGCATTGCAGAATCAGAAATAACCTCCGACGCAAATTTTGTTAAAGACCTTGGTATAGATTCTTTGGACTATGCAGAAATCGTAATGGAATTTGAGCAAACATTCGATATCCGTATCCCTGACGATGATGCAGAGAAAATGCAAACATTTGGGCAGGCAGTAAAATATATTGAAGACAAACTGAAAAAATAAGAACCTTCCGGCGGCTGACGATCGTTCTTCAAGATACTATCCCTGATCAGCACCAGCGTAACTTCCCTCATGCTACGGCTGTGGTAAAAAATTTGTAATCTTGAGCCGTGCTACCCAGAGGAAAAAAAGCGCTTT
>CAMLER010000411.1 GCA_946478915.1 uncultured Chryseolinea sp. | reverse complement strand
TTCTTTGAAACAACAAAAATGAAAGTTGTTGCCGGCAGAGGCTTTGACAAAACACGACCGGCAGACAAAGATGCAGTCGTACTTACTGAGACAACCTGCAACATGCTAGGCTGGAAACCCGACGAAGCGGTTGGCGAGAGAATGAGTTACATAGGCGATGATGTGGGGGCGATGGAAGTGATCGGCGTTGTCCGTGATGTGCATATCCAACCCCTCAGAAATAATATATCTCCCATTATATTTTTGAATATTAACACAGGCATGTACCGTGATGATCGCATCTTGCTGGTCCGCTATAGTGCAAACGAGTTTACAAAAGTATTGAATATGGTAGATGCGCGATGGAAGCAGCTGGCAGAATCTATCTCATTATCCTATACCTTTTATGATGAGACGTTAAAGAGGCAATACTCATTTGAGCAACGGCTTGGCGCATTGTTTCTCATTTTCACAATTTTGTCGATCACCATTGCCGTTATGGGTTTGGTAGGACTGGTATCGTACTCTGCAGAGCAGCGTAAAAAGGAAATCGGAATTCGCAAAGTTTTCGGTGCAACATTAACGGGAATATATCTTATGATGAACAAAGAATATGTTCGTCTGATGCTTATTGCATTGGTGATTGCTACACCCACGGCGTGGTGGCTCATGCAACAATGGCTTAGCCAGATACCTGATAGCAACCGAATAGAAATCAGTCCTTTTGTCTTTGTCTTCGCTTTTATCGTCGAACTGGCATTAGCGTTAATATGCGTTGGATACCTCGCTCTTCGCGCAGCTTCGTTGAATCCCAGTGTTGCGTTGAAGGAAGAGTAGGCGGTACGCCGTTATTCGCTGTCCGTTAATAGTTATCCGTTAATAGTTATCCGTGGCGTGTGCGACTCAGCTTGAACTATTTCATAGTAAATCTGAATCGTAATTAAGTATTTGGGAAACTCGAGAAAAGCGCACGCACTTTGGTCTGGCGCACACCCGCACCCAATGCTTGCACCCACGAATAACGATTAACGATTAACGGATAACGGATAACGGATAACGATTACCGAGTAATCGAAGTCAAAACCTGGCGGCTGCTCATTTTGCCTTTGTCATCATAATTTTCGGACTTCACCATTCCGGCATCTTTTGCATACCAGATTGCGGATTTTATTTCCCCGCGACCTTTATCGTCGACAGTTGTAAACGTGACCTTGTAACAATCGAAAATACCCGCCGGCGTGGTAAGATTTTCCTGGGATTCTACTTTGCGTTCTTTGATATGGTATGTTCTGTTCATCACGGTGATAGTACCCATGGTCATTTTGATATTATACGAAACGTCCTTCAACGTTTGGCCTACCGAAAGATCGGAGGGAAGATCAAGCTGGTCGCCGGTTACATCGACCGACATTCCACTTTCGCCCATATTCATCTGCTGTGTATTGTCCATCATTAGGTTCATCGATTTCATATCGAAATGGAGCGTGCCGTTTTCGCATTTCCATTCCAGGTCGGACGTGGCAATTTTATCCCCTTTCTTCGCGTCATAAAGTTCTTGCATCATCGTAGCGCTCATGTTGTCGCCAGAGCCTTTGATGTTTTTGAAAGTGTGGGTCATTCTTGTGGTCACCTTTTCTTTTTTGTCATACATCTCATACTCATAGCGGACATTTTCCTTGATGGGGAAGAATGAGTTACACTGTGCAAGGATCTCCAGGGATACGCAGATACTTAACAATAAGGTAAAAACCGTCTTCATACGATAGTGGGTTTAGATATTGCAATATTAGAAAAAAATGCAAGCTGACAGCATTCAGCCGTCAGCAAACAGCTTAGGTGTGCGATTTTAGAATTTTTCTATCGTCGCATGAAGCCACAATTCAAATGAAGGGTAAATAACGAATGGCAGCGAAGCCGCTAGAAGTAAGACGCAGTTGCAAGCTGTCAGCTGATTGCTGTCTGCTGTCGGCTTATTATATTCGCACAAATCTCATTAACTATGAAAAAACTCATTTATCCCGTGTTAGCGGGCATAGCGCTTTTGGCCAACTCGTGCGCGTCACAAAAGACAGAGGAGGCTTCCGCCGGGGTCGGTATCACGCTGGAAAATATCGATACGACCGTTCGGCCGCAGGACGACTTTTTTAAATATGTTAACGGCCTCTGGATTTCGAAAGCAACGATTCCACCTGATCAAGGGCGTTGGGGAGCGTTCAACGAACTCCGTGAATTTAATAATGATCAGGTATTGAAAGTCCTGAAGGCAGCGGGAGAGAATACAGAAAAATATCCGGAAGGAAGTGACCAGCGCAAGGCTGCAGACTTTTATTCTATAGCAATGGACTCCTTGCTGGCAGAAAAGGCTGGCATTGAACCTTTGAAGGCGCACATGGAACGAATCGATGGTATTAAGAGCAAGAACGATGTTCAGGATTACCTCGCATCCGACGTGCTAAACGGTGTAGGGGGCGGTGCGTTTTTTGGATTTGGTGTGATGCCAGATTTCAAGAACAGCAAGAAGATGGCGGCTTATGTGGCTTCCGGAGGCATCGGACTTCCAGAGCGGGATTATTATCTCAAGGAAGACGCTAAGTCGAAAGAAACCCGCGAGAGATACACTCAATTCATTACCAACTTGTTTAAGCTCGCCGGAACGGAAGATGCGAAAGCAAAGTCGGATGCGGCGAAAGTACTTGATATTGAGACCCAGCTGGCCAAAAAAATGCTGAGCAAGGAAGATCGGCGAAATCCTGCAAAGCAATACAATCCAAAAACCCTTGCAGAACTCGGACAACTTGCTCCAACTATAAATTGGAATAAATACTTTGCAGAGCTCAAGGTGAAGGAAGATACTCTTATTGTTACTGAGCCGGAGTTTATCAGGGAAACAGAAAGAATTATAAAAAGTCAAAGCCTGGATGATATTAAGACTTATTTGCGGGCATCGTTGCTTCGTGGCTCTGCACCCTTCCTAAGCAACGCCTTTGTTTCCGAATCATTCACGTTTTACAGCAAGTATTTGAGAGGTACGGAAGAGATGCGTCCACGATGGAAGAGAGTATTGGACGTTACCGACGGCTATTTAGGTGAAGCAATTGGAAAGTTATATGTGGATGAAAATTTTCCGCCCGAAGCCAAGCAAAAGGCGCTCGATATGGTTGAAAATATCAAACTTGCTTTCGCTGACAGACTGAAGACACTGGATTGGATGTCAGACTCAACAAAGGAAATGGCGCTAAAGAAATTGAGCACTTTCACTGTTAAGATTGGGTACCCGGATAAGTGGAAGGATTATTCAAAATTAAAAGTAGATAAAACACCGGAGGGAGCATCTTATTTTGCTAATGCCGTAAATGCAACTCGCTTCCAGGTGGAAGAACTCATAGAGAAATTGGATAAACCTGTTGATAAGACAGAGTGGGAAATGACACCCCAAACCGTTAATGCTTACTACAATCCATTGTTCAATGAGATCGTGTTTCCTGCCGGGATCTTGCAGCCTCCCTTTTATAATTATAAAGCTGATGAAGCGGTCAACTATGGGGGTATTGGCGCGGTTATCGGTCATGAAATTTCGCATGGCTTCGATGATCAGGGAAGCCAGTTTGATGCGGACGGCAATTTAAAAAACTGGTGGGCAGAAAAGGACCTGGCATTGTTCCAACAGAAAGGAGATGCATATGCCGCACAGTTCGATCAGTATGAGCCCTTACCGGATGTATTTGTTCAAGGTAAATTTACCCTTGGCGAAAATATCGGTGACCTTGGCGGAATTGTTATGGCCTTTGAGGGTCTGCAACGCTTTTATAAAAACAATGAAAAGCCCGGACTAATCGATGGCCTAACCCCTGAACAGCGCTTTTTTATTTCCTGGGGTACGATCTGGAGGACTAAGTTTAAAGATGAGTTCCTCCGTACGCAAGTGCAAACGGATCCCCACGCGCCGGCAATGTATCGCGCCAATGCTCCACTGTCGAATTTCGAACCCTTCTACGAGGCTTTCAATGTCAAGGAAGGTGATAAGATGTACAGACCAGATAGCGCGAGAGTTTCAATATGGTGATGTGCATGCGGCATCTTTTTTATGTTGAGCGCATACCATATTTATAAGGCATAGGCTATAGGGTATAGGGAATACGGATCCGCAGGATGATTTAGTCGCAAAGTGCACGCCTTATTCCCTATTACCCTCCTTCACAATGGCAACATCATAGTGTAGGAGTAGCCCGGAGTGCTTCTGAGCCCGACCGGGAAAAGAAAACGTTCTTTTAATTTTTTTTGCAATGCGTCGTAACTTTATTATTATTGCGCACGCAAACTACACGAAGCTTCATGGGAAAAGGCGATAAGAAAACCAAAAAAGGCAAGATCTGGAGGGATTCGTATGGCAATTCAAGGAAGAGAAAAGCCCTGAAGGCAAAGTTGAAACGCACCGCGTCGAAGAAGGTAGCACCGACTGCGTCGAGCGAAACGGCATCGCCAAAGGCTAAAAGAACAACAAAGAAAAAAGCGGACGCTTAGTAAATGAAAAGAATGTCAAACATTGCATGGTGGTGGCACAGATCAGGATTTGATTTGTGAACAGCCTTGCTATGACTTAACGATAAGCCCGAAGGCCTGCTGTTCACAGCAGGCCTTCTTTTTGACCGATATTTTGGAAGAATAAGAAAATTATGAAGTATAAACTAACCACATACTCTAAGAAGCTTCTGGCGGATACGATCACACCTGTGAATATTTATTTAAAGCTACGTGACGTATATGCCGGAAGTATTTTGCTCGAAAGCTCCGACTACCATGGTCATGAGAATAGCCTTTCTTTTATTTGCTGCGAGCCTATTGCCTCCTTCAAAGTAGAAGACGACGTGGTTGAACGCCGTTACCCGGATGGCCTTTTTGAAAGTGAAAAACTAAATAGAACAGGACAGGTAATTGACGTGTTCGAGGAATTTCGCAATGCTTTTATAACAGATGGAGCTCCGTCAAAATATGTGAATTGTGGATTCTTCGGTTACATGGGGTATGACTCCATCCGGTATTTCGAAGATGTTGCGATCTCGAAAACAGAAGAAAACATACCCGACATTCTTTATAAATTATATCGATACGTTATCATCGTTGATCATTTTTCAAACGAGCTTAGCTTGTACGAACATTGTTACGAAACTGGGAATGAATGTCGCAGTACGCTGGATCGGATTGAACAGGTTGTATTCAGCAATAGATTTTCAACCTATCGCTTT
>CAMLER010000410.1 GCA_946478915.1 uncultured Chryseolinea sp. | reverse complement strand
TCCCACAACCCTTGGCTGATGCGATGAGCAAAGAAGCGCAGGCTGAACGAGAGCGACGGGCACGGGTAATTTTAGGAACGGCTGAAACCGAGATCGCATTGAAGTTTGCTAAGGCGAGCGAACAGTATATCAATAACCCGGTGGCGCTCCATCTTAGAGGCATGAATATGTTGTTCGAAGGTTTGAAGGAAAAAGGATCAATGGTAATCGTACCTAGCTCCGCATTGGACTCCATGAACCTCGGTGCCATGGGTGGGTTGGTATCGCTGGCGAAAGCAAAGGAGCCGGATCTTCCAAATACGACTCTCGAATAAGAATGACCTGCGAACCTATCATTCATCGGTCAGTCAGTTTCCTAAGGATTTGACCGATAGTTAATCCAACTGGGCGGAGAAGAAAAGCAGACAGCAGGCATATCGCGATATATTTTGCAATCTCCTGTCGCTGTTCGTGTGGCAACGAAAAAAATGCTGCGCCAACGGACACAGCGAAGGCGAACACAATCCAATATTTTTTCATGAGTATTGACGTGCATAATAGCAATGATCGCGTTAAATCACTAGATCATGCCAGGAATCAATGAAATTTTAAATACTTCTTTGAAAAAAGTTGGCTTGTAAAACAAACCCAATACGCCTCTATAAAATGGAAGGAGAATCAAATTCTGGAGGACAACAGCAATCAATTGAACCCATATTACTTACCAAGGCAGCCGCGCGGCAGTTTCCGATGAGTGCGTAATCGGAGATAAATGGTTCTTGTATTGACATCAGATCTATCTCACATAACAATGCATTACCGATACGTAATTGTGCATGTTTTCTCTTGCTGGGTGGTGCGCGAACTGGATCACATCTTCATTGTTTCATAATCCAGCCCACGCGATTAATCACTACACGCGATCGACACGTCGCTCGTCTTTAAGCAACAAGAACAAGCTGAACGCGCCAATGGCCATCACAACATCTCTTACTGCAACATCATAGTATTGACCCAATAGTAAAAGGTTAATAGCAATTCCAATCAACCAAAGGCCGACGACAAGGCTACCTATTTTTGGTCTTATCAATACTAAGATTCCAGCTACAATTTCAATGATGCCGACAATTGCCATAAAAGTGCTCGCGCTCAACGGAAGAATATCAGTTACAATGGGAGCCAGATACTTATCCCAATCTGTCAGCATGTGCGCGAATTTGTCAGCTCCTGCAACAATAGGAACTAGACCGTAAGTCCATTTCAAAATAGTCTCAACCTGCTCAACCCTTTCGGTTCTTGTTGTATGAGCAGTACTTGCATAATTCGAAGTTACCGTAGCCATAATTTTTTGATTTAGTGTTAAATAATGTTCACCCGAAGTCTTCTTAATTCAACTAATGCCCAGTGTTCCATGCAATGCTCGATTGTAAAACATTTTGCCCATTGATTTAGTTAATCGCTCCTGTCAATGGAACTAAACGATTTGGTTGTTTCTACAATTGTTGTTTAGTACTTGTTAGATTGTACGACTACTGATTGGTTACATCTTTCTTCCCATTATCCTTCACAAAGTCTAGAAATTTCGATATTGATTCTTAGGCTGTTGTAACTTTTCTATTTTGTTAAGGTAATCCCCTTTATCGATATTGTGTATAAGCGTATTTACAGCCCCATGATCAAAAACTATTTTAAAATCGCCTGGAGAAATCTGCTAAAGAATAAGACTTACTCCTTTATCAATATTGGTGGACTTGCTGTTGGGATGAGTGTTGCCGTCTTAGTAGCACTATGGCTTGAAGACGAATTAAACTTCGATAGGTACCACTCAAATTATGACAGAATTGCGCAAGTCATGCAACATCAAACGTGGAATGGAAAGGTCAACACGCAGGAAGCAAATCCTGCGGTTACCGGTGAAGAGATCAGAAGTCTTTACGGAAACGACTTTTCCCACGTTTTGCAGGCGTCGTGGAATAATGATTATATCATCACCTATGGCGATAAGATGTTTCTTAAGCCCGGGGCATATTTCGAACCGGGAGTAGCTGATATGCTCGGCCTCGAAATGATTCATGGTACGCGAAACGGACTGGCGGACATGAATTCAATAATGATGTCAGAATCAGTAGCAACCAGTTATTTTGGCGAAGAGAACCCCATTGGAAAAATAGTGCGGCTCAACAATAAGGTGGATGTAAAAGTTACGGGGGTTTATAAAGACCTACCCTACAATACATCCTTTAGAGATATGACCCTTATTCTCCCTTGGTCCCTGTATCTCAGTCAGAACAAATGGGTCAGGGAAATGGATGATCAGTGGGACAGCAATTTTACGAGAACCTTTGCTATGATCGGCGCGCATATCGATATGAAAAGTGCCTCCGAAAAAATAAAGGATGTCAAACTAAATCGCGTCAGTGCGGAGGACAGGCGTTACAACCCGACAATGTTTCTTCATCCGATGTCTAAATGGCATTTGTATTCAGATTTCGAAAACGGTGTTAATATCGGTGGCAGAATTGACAACGTTTGGCTCTTTGCCACTATCGGCGTTTTCGTTTTGATCCTGGCCTGCATCAACTTTATGAACCTAAGCACCGCCCGTTCTGAAAAAAGGGCAAAGGAAGTAGGAATTCGAAAGGCAGTGGGATCGGTGCGAAATCAATTGGTCGCTCAGTTTTTTAGTGAATCTATTCTGACAGCCACATTGGCGTTTATACTATCGGTCCTGCTTGTATTACTGATATTACCATACTTTAATACAGTTGCCGATAAGAGGATCAGTCTGCCTTTGTTCGATGTTCGTTTTTGGTCCTTTGGTTTTGGCTTTACTATTTTGACAGGAATGTTTGCAGGTTTATATCCCGCCCTATTCCTTTCATCATTTCAACCTGTAAAAGTTTTGAAGGGAACGTTTCGTGTAGGCAGATATGCATCCATACCACGGAAGGTTCTTGTGGTAATGCAGTTCGCAATTTCCATTACGTTGATCATTGGTACTGTAGTGGTCTACAAACAAATTGATCACGCGCAAAACAGACCAATCGGTTATGCAAAAAACGGATTGATGACCATCCCGGTTACTGAAGCTGTTCACAATCATTTTGAAACGGTCCGAACAGAACTTATTAATAAGGGTGCTATCGTCGCGATGGCCGAATCGGGTAGTCCAACCACCGAAGTTTGGAATACCAATGGCGGATTCCATTGGGAGGGGAAAGATCCGGAGCAAGGTGTGGATTTTCCAAACAATGCCGTCAGCGTGGATTATGGTAAGACAATAGGCTGGGAGATTGCGGAAGGCAGAGATTTTTCACGCGAATTTGCGTCTGATTCTAACGCTTTTATCTTAAATGAAGCCGCTGTGAAATTTATTGGATTCAAATCAAATCCTGTTGGGCAGGTCATTCATTGGAACGACCGACCATTTACTGTAATTGGGGTAGTCAAGGATTTGCTCATTCAGTCGCCTTATGAGCCGGTACGAGCTTCAATGTGGCACCTCGGGAAAGGAATGCAAAATATATTCTTACTAAAAGTCAATCCTGCGTCTAGCGCGAGCGATGCAGTAAAAAAAATAGAAGAGGTCTTTAAGAGAGTGGACCCCGGATCCCCGGTTGATATTTCCTTTGTCGATGAAGATTATGCGCGTAAATTTGGCAACGAAAAACGCTTAGGAGAGTTGGCCACTATTTTTGCTGTCCTCGCGATCTTTATATCATGCCTCGGACTTTTTGGACTTGCTTCTTTCGTAGCGGAGCAACGCACAAAAGAGATCGGCATACGCAAGGTGCTGGGCGCGTCGGTTAGCAGTTTATGGCGAATGCTGTCCCAGGATTTTATTGTTCTGGTGATCATTTCAAGCATGGTAGCAATACCTTTGTCATACTATTTTACGAGCGACTGGTTGAAACAGTACGAATATCGAACCGACATATCATGGTGGATATTTGCTAGCGCGTTGCTCGGGGCAATAGCAATCACAATGCTGACCGTTAGCTACCAGGCCATAAAGGCATCATTGATGAACCCTGTAAAAAGTTTGCGCACCGAATAGGTCGAGCTGCAATATGATCTCTTAAATCCATGAACAGGATCGATGTGTTGTAGTCGAAGATGTTGCTCAAGTAACTTCCGTTAGGATCAATCCGGATTTTTTACTTCTGGGAGGGATTGTTGCCGCACAGTTACCGTTAAAAAAATCTTCTGGTAGCAAGTCGCACGGGATTTTCTATCTTAGTTGGCAACTCGATCACAGTAACTTGTTGCTAAACCTAATGATTAAATCCCATGGCTTCAACATCTACGAAGAATAAGCTCTCACGACGTTCCGCGATACAGTCGTTCCTTGCCCTGGCGGGCACGGTGGCGCTACCCCTTTCTTCCAAAGCATCTGAAATGGAATCGCGTGACAAAACCAAGGTAAAGATCACTAAGCTTGAAACCTTCCTGGTAAAACCGCGCTGGATATTCCTCAAAGTACACACCGACGCCGGAGTTATTGGAGTGGGCGAGCCGCTGCTGGAAGGAAGGGCACTTACTATACAGACTGCCATCAAAGAGATCGAACCATATCTGATCGGAAAGGATCCCCGGCAGGTCACTCATCATTGGCAGGCGATTTATAGGCACGCGTTTTATAGAGGCGGTCCAATTCTTACAAGTGCCCTGAGTGGTATAGACCAAGCGTTGTGGGATATCAAAGGAAAATTATTGGGCGTCCCGGTTTACGAGCTTTTCGGTGGTCCTACACGCGATCGGGTTCGTATTTACGGAAGAGCGTCGAATGCCGAGCAAATGAAACAACGGGTTCAGGAAGGATATACAGTTATTAAGACTGGTGTGGCGCACGAGTTCCCGGCAAGGGCGGTTGAAAATCCAAAGTTTATAAAGCATGCTGTCGAAAATTTTGCATCGCTCAGAGAAGCCGGCGGCGACAGTATGGACATTGGTATAGATTTTCACGGAGCAATTCCGCCGCAGACATCAAAGATCCTCATCAAAGAGTTGGAGCCTTATCAGCCCATGTTCATTGAAGAACCATGCCAGGCTCAGAATGTGGATGTCCTTGTTGATATCGCCAGAGGCACCCACCTGCCCATTGCAACTGGCGAACGGATTTTTACCAAGTGGGGATTCCGCGAAATTTTAGAAAAAGGTGCTGCATCAATTTTACAGCCAGATCTGTGTCATGCTGGAGGGATTACCGAAGGAAGGTTAATTGCGGGCATGGCGGAGGCATAT
>CAMLER010000409.1 GCA_946478915.1 uncultured Chryseolinea sp. | reverse complement strand
ACCAATACCTCCGATAACATTAATGTTTTGCCTGATGGTAACACCGCCGCCGAAACCGGTAATCCCCAAATCACCCCAAAACGCCGGTGGCCGGTTAGCGCTCAACATGAATTCACCCATCAGCTTTGTATCCTTTCGATCGCGCGCTGCAGTGTATGCCTTGTGTTGTGCTATCAAAGACGCAGCTGGGCTAGCACCATCCATTCTAAGAAAGGCGATGAGTTCCCCCTCCGGACCGCTTACAGCTACTGCAATTTGTTTTTCAATTTTGACGACTTCGGCAACAACGGCTTCAATCAAACTTTGGGCTTCTTGTGAACTGACTTTCTGGTATGAGTACATAGGTTTTCAGGTATTCCAAGGTAACGGCTCTCTTCAAATAAAACAAAAAGGTGTAAAAAAATACAACTGTTTGGAATGATGTCCCCAACTGCTGTTTTCGTGCGGCTGATTTTTTTCTTATTCGGTCATGTGAAAAGCTTAACCTTTTGGAAAAGATTCAAGCCCTTCACGCCGGTCGCATCAAAAGAATTGAGGTTTAACCGATTGGGTTTCCTATTTTGGTGGGTTTAACGCCAGGCATGATTACCGTCTCCAATCTTACTTTTCAATATGCAAACCGCTCGGAAATTTCATTCCCTGATTTTACGGTGAGAAAAGGCGAACACTTTTTATTGCTCGGAGACTCGGGTAGCGGCAAGACAACATTGTTGTACCTGCTGGCTGGCCTCCTGCGTAATTTTTTTGGAACGATAACAGTGAACGATACGCATATCGGTAGATTGACAGAATCTGAAATGGATAAATTCAGAGGACAAAACATGGGATTTGTTTTTCAGCGCAATCATCTTATCTCTTCGCTAACAGTTGAACAAAATTTAATGATGCCTGCCTATCTTTCTCAAAGGAAAGTTGACCGCAATAGAATTGATGATCTGGTGAAAAGCCTCGGAATTGACTTACTTCGAAAAAGCAAAGTGAATCATCTTAGTCAGGGCCAGGCTCAACGTGTAGCCATAGCGCGTGCAGTAATGATCAAACCGGCACTGATCCTCGCAGATGAGCCGACATCCTCGCTCGATGACAAACATTGCAACGCCGTAATTTCATTACTGATGGATGTCGCGCTGCAAAATCAAGCTACACTATTGATTGCTACACACGACCAACGGTTAAAGAGCAAATTTGAGAAGAAAATAATTTTAAAATGACGGAATAGGTAAATGAATTTAATAGTACTCGTTTGGAGTTACATAAGGTCACGACCGCTCAATACGGCGATCAGCATTACATTATTGGCTTTGGGCATCTCTGTCATAACGATCATGCTTTTGTTCAATAACCAATTGGAACAAAAAATGAACGACAACGCAAGGGGTATTGATCTTGTGATCGGGGCAAAAGGAAGTCCCATGCAGCTTATTCTCTGCAACATTTTTCATATTGATTTTCCGACTGGTAATATTCCACTGAAAGAAGCAGACCGAATTTCCAGAAACAGACTGATAAGGTCAGCTATACCCTTGGCGCTCGGCGATAGTTACCGGTCATTCAGGATCGTTGGCACAAACCGATCTTATCCCGAACTCTATCGCGCAGAAATTGCAAGTGGTAAGTGGTGGACCGGCGACCTTGAAGTTACAATAGGCTCGAATGTTGCAGCCTCCACAAAATTAGAGTTGCAAAATGAGTTTGCCAGCGCACATGGTTTAACAGAGGCCGGTCATGAGCATGGGGATTTCCATTATGTTGTTGTGGGAATATTGAAGCCAACGGGCACCATACTGGACGACCTCATATTGACGAATATCGAAAGCGTTTGGAATGTTCATGATCTTGTATCAGAACCCCTAAAAGATACCACGCGGATGCGTTCGCGCCTTGTACCCTCGGTGGATGCAAGCGATTCGACTAAGGAAATCACTTCCCTATTGATAAAGTATCGCTCTCCGCTGGCTGCCGTCCAGTTACCCCGTTTGGTTAATTCGCAATCTAATCTTCAGGCAGCATCACCTGCATTCGAGATAGCCCGGATATTTTCGATACTGGGAGTGGGTATGGATATCGTGAGGATCTTTGCTTATGTGCTGGTCGCCATTTCCGGACTCAGCATATTTATCGCTTTATATAATTCGCTTAAGGAGCGGTCTTATGATATGGCGGTGATGAGGTCGATGGGGGCGCCAAGAATGAAACTTCTGGTGTCCATCCTCCTGGAAGGAGGGGTGTTAACGTTTCTAGGATGCATTATCGGTATGGGTATTGGCCACGGAGTGTTGATGCTCTTGCCTGTAATTGTTAAACAAACTGAAAAGACAGGGATAAACGGGCTGATTTTTTATCCTGAGGAATGGATACTTTTGGTGGGAAGTTTGTTGTTGGGGTTGATTTGTGCGGCTATTCCGGCAATGCAGGTTTATCGTTCGGATGTTTCGAAGATATTATCTGGAAACTGATGTCGTAGAATTACGGAGAAAGGTATATGAAAAGATCGTTTATTGTTCTTGCTTTTTTAGTCGTAGCCTTCGGCGCTATTGGGCAGTCTAAAACCAATTTGTGGGACTTGTTCGCCAAGACCAAATTTGAATCGAAGTTCGATGAAAAAATCGGCGAGTATCTGTTCTTTCCAAATTTTTCAACTGATCTAAAAGCCTTGGCAGGCAAGGAGGTGACTTTGGAGGGTTATTATGTTCCATTTACGCCTGAGGGTGAGAAATATGTCATTCTTTCAAAATATCCGATGAGCCAGTGTTTTTTTTGTGGTGGTGGAGGACCTGAGTCTGTCGCGGAAGTTAATTTTGGGAAGGAATCGCCGGACTTTAATATTGATGACCTTGTGACGGTGAAAGGGAAGCTGCGCCTGAATACTGAAAGTCTGGATCATCTGAATTTTATACTAGATCAGGCAATTTTTATCAGAAAGGAATAGCGCCCATCTGAAGCATAAAAATCTAAAATGTGATTATTAGGCGCGCTTTACTATTTTTGCGATCAATTTTGATTTAGCCATTATAAACCAATTCCTATGGTTACAGTCGGACAGCGAAGACTGTCAGCAAGTGATTTTGAAAAAGTACTCTACTCCGGAGAAAATATAGAGCTGGATGCCGGGGCGCTTGAGAGAGTGGAAAGCAGTTTTACTTTTCTGAAGACTTACTCGCAAAATAAGATTATATACGGGATCAATACGGGCCTTGGCCCAATGGCGCAATATAAGATCAGCGATCATGAGCAACGCGAATTGCAGTACAACCTGATCAGGAGCCACAGTTCGGGTGCAGGTCAACCTATCAGTGAAGATTTATCTCGCGCAACCATGCTTGCAAGGCTAAACAGTTTGATGCAGGGGTTCTCGGGTGTTCATCCCACTACCGTTACGCTGCTTCGCGATCTTCTCAACGCCAATATTAGCGCCTGTATTTTTGAACGCGGCGGTGTGGGGGCAAGCGGAGATCTTGTTCAATTAGCCCATCTGGCGCTTAACCTTATCGGAGAGGGTGAAGTCTTCTCAGATGGGTCGCTTCAATCGGCTAAAGATGTCTTTCACTCAAAAGGGATAACCGCTTTGCAAGTGCAATTGCGTGAGGGATTAGCCTTGATGAATGGAACTTCTGCCATGACGGGTGTGGGGATGTCCAATATCATTCACGCGCGGTACCTGCTTGTTTGTTCCATCATGATGTCGGCGATCACAAACGAGCTCATGAAGTCGTTTGATGATCATTTCTCTTTTGAGCTCAACCATGTGAAGCATCACAAGGGACAGTCAAAAGTTGCTGAAATGATCCGAACGATACTTGGTGATAGCAAGCTTATACGCAAAAGACCGGAGCACTTATATCACAGAAAAATTGAAGAAGCGGTATTTACTGATAAGGTTCAGGAATATTATTCATTGCGTTGCGTTCCCCAAATTCTGGGACCGGTATATGATACATTATTTGAGGTGCAACGTGTGCTTGAAGATGAAGTTAATTCGGCGAACGACAATCCCGTGATCGACCACGAAAAGGAAATGGTGTACCACGGCGGCAACTTTCACGGCGATTATGTTTCGCTCGCTATGGATAAGCTTAAGATCGTGGTAACAAAGCTATCAATGCTTGCTGAGCGACAACTTAATTATCTGTTGAATGATAAGCTGAATCAAAAGTTACCTCCTTTCATAAATCTGGGTAAGCTTGGCTTGAACCTGGGATTGCAGGGTATGCAATTCACCGCAACCTCTACAGTCGCAGAAAATCAGACGCTCTCTTATCCGATGTATCTTCATAGCATATCAAACAACAATGACAATCAGGATATCGTCAGCATGGGCTGCAATGCAGCCTTATTAACGCGAAGGGTAATCGACAACAGTTTTGACGTGCTGGCCGTGCAGGCATTGGCGTTAGCGCAGGCGATTGATTATTTAAATTGCCAGCCGAGAATGTCTTCCTTTACGCATAAATTTTTTGACGAGATACGCGCTTTAGTTCCCCCTTTTGTCGAGGACAAATCCAGATATAACGACATTCAAAAAGTGCGCAAGTATCTGATCAGGCTTGGATCATCAACTCCATTATAAAAATCAGTGCGCAACCTCAACACATCGAACCTCAACACCTCAACACTTCTCTCATGAAATTTGCTTTAATCACTGGTGGTTCCCGCGGAATTGGAAGGGCTATTTCGGTCAAGCTTGCCGAGGAGGGATACAACATTTTGGTGAATTACAAGAGCAATGATGAGGAAGCGAATAAGACCGCGGAGATGGTTCGCGCAAAGAATGTTCATTCCGAATTGTTGAAGTTTGATGTGTCTAATAAATCCGAAGTGGATAGTATCCTTGGCGGATGGATCGAGAACAACAAGGAGAAAAAAATTGAAGTATTGATCAATAATGCCGGAATCAGGGAGGATGCTTTGATGATATGGATGACGGAAGACCAGTGGAATAATGTTTTGGGATCGAGCCTTAATGCTTTTTACTTCGTATCGCGACATGTACTGAACGGCATGCTTGCAAACAAATTTGGAAGAATTGTCAATGTCGTTTCGCTTTCTGGTATAAAAGGTATGCCCGGTCAAACTAACTACTCCGCAGCAAAAGCTGGTGTAATTGGCGCAACCAAAGCGTTGGCACAGGAAGTGGCGCGACGCGGTGTGACCGTAAATGCTGTGGCACCAGGTTTTATTCGGACGGATATGACCCAGGATCTGAATGAACAGGAGCTAAAAGGAC
>CAMLER010000408.1 GCA_946478915.1 uncultured Chryseolinea sp. | reverse complement strand
TATGTAAATCTGACGCGGGATTTTTATATAAAGCTGTAAATTACGCTATGGATTTTTTTGTGTCTGGAAATCAGTGGTTTATGAAATTTAAATTAGATGTTTAAACAATTAATTCAGATCCGTTGTTACTTTTGAAATCCAAAAAACTAAAACGAAACATTCACAATTATTAAATCGAGAAAAATGAAAAAGATCAATGCATTAGTGACGTTCATGATGATTGCAGGCGCAGCAGTTGCGCAAACGACCTGGACGATAGACAAGAACCACAGCAAGGTGGGATTTAGTATTGCCCATATGGCCGTTTCGGAAGTCGAAGGAAAATTTAATGAATTCGACGGCACTGTTACAGCCAAATCCGACGATTTTAACGGCGCTCAGGTGGAATTCACTTCCAAAACTGCATCAATTGACACAGATAACGAAAGAAGGGATAACCACTTAAAATCTCCCGATTTTTTTGATGCTGAAAAATTTCCTGAAACAAAGTTCAAAGGAACGCTTGTGAAAGATGGTGGGAAATACAAATTAAAAGGCGATCTCACGATGCATGGCGTAACTAAACCTGTAGAATTTGACGTTACTTATGGTGGAACGATCAACCATGGTAAAGGCACCAAGGCTGGATTTAAGCTCACTGGAAAAATCAATCGACAGGATTACGGTTTGACCTGGGCCAACAAAGTTCCCACAGGCGAGTTGGTGGTCGGTGACGAAGTCGAGCTAATTGTAAAAGTGGAATTGGATAAAAAAGCTTAAGGCTTATAACCCCGGGCCATGGTCCGGGGTTTTATTTTTATCATGAAAATCGAAGAAGAAATAAAACAGCCCAAATTCAGGAGTAATCACCAAAAGGCTTTGCTGAATCTTCTTTATACGGCAAGCTGGCTGCAAGGTACCCAACAGCATTTTTTCAAGCCCTTTAAAATCACCGCCCAGCAGTTTAACATTTTAAGAATCCTAAAAGGACAGCATCCATCGGCTATATCTGCCACAGAGATTAAGGCAAGGATGCTGGACAAGAATTCCGATGTTTCGCGGCTGCTGGATCGCCTGGTTCGCAAAAATCTCATTACAAAACAGACCTGCCCCAACGACAAACGTGCGACTGACGTGACTATTGCAGAACCCGGAATGGCTTTGCTGGCAACACTCGATAAACACCAGGACGAACTGGACGGCGTTCTGTCGCTCACAGAGGAGGAGGCCCTGCAACTAAGCGACTTGCTTGATAAGTGTCGGGGGGACCGGGGTTGAGGTATAGGGTATAAGGTGAGGATTTCATCGTGCGAACCTTAAACCTGTAACTTCAAACCTCAAACTATCTTATCCAATTCAGTTCGCACAAAATCCATCAACTCCTTAATATATCCTCTGCTAAAATCGAACCTGATATATGCTGCTTTGTATATCTCAGGAATGGATTTCATATATCCAAGCTTTAACGCATTTTGATACCCCTGCAATCCCTTCGCTGGATCTTCTCTGTAATTTCTCCAAACGGCTATAGCTCCAAGTTGCGCCATTCCATATTCTATATAATAAAAAGGCACTTCATAAAGATGAAGTTGTTTTTGACATAGGTAATCCTTTGCCTTCTCAAGCCCCGACCAATCAGTAACCGTATCCGCAAATTGGTCAAAGATTTTGTTCCACATCTGTCTGCGTTCGTCCAGGCTATGCGTTGGATTTTCATAAAGCCAGTGTTGGTACCTGTCGATTGTGGCAACCCATGGCAAAGTTTCAATCAGGTCTTCGAGGTGTTCACGTTTGGCTCTTTTGAGTTCAGCCTCGTCGGTAAAAAATACATTCCAGTGATCCATCGAAATCAGTTCCATCGACATCGATGCGAGTTCTGCAACCTCCGAAGGCGTAGATTTGAAATCATTTAATTCAAGATCACGTGTCAGAAAATTGTGGACTGCGTGACCTCCTTCGTGCATGATCGTCACCAAATCCCTCAGCGTCGAGGTCGCATTCATGAATATGAAAGGCACACCAATTTCCGACAACGGATAATTATAACCACCCGGTGCTTTTCCCTTTCTCGACTCCAGATCGAGGTGTCCCATCTCCTTCATAATTGCCAGACATTGACCCAGGAACGGATCCAGCTTCCTGAACACATCGATAGTTTTTTCAGCAAGCTCTTCGCCATTCGTAAATGGCTTAAGTGCCTCACGTCCTTCAGGATCGACAGCCTTATCCCATGGCCTAAGTGAATTTACTTTCAGCGCACGTTTTCTTTCTCTTGAAAATTCATCGAGGATTGGAACGACTTCATGCTGAATTGCTTCGTGGAAATCAAAGCAATCCTGCGGTGTGTAGTCAAACCTTCCGAGCGACTTAAACATATAATCCCTGAAATTTCGGAACCCGGCATTTGCAGAAACCTGATGGCGCAGATTGATCAGTTTCGAAAAAAGTTCGTCCAGAACCTGATGATCCTGCAATCTTCTGTTTGTAACCTTGTGATATACATCCTCCCTGAGATTGCGGTCAGTCGACATCAATAAGACAGAAGCCTGTTGAAGCGTCAATTCTTTCCCATTAATTTCTACCGTCATTGCTCCGGAGATCTGTTGATATTTCTGGGCTTCGGTACTGAGTTGGGTAAAAAGAGGAACATTTTCCTGACGGAATATTTCAATATCCTTCTTTAGACTACGGATCATCAGATCATAACCGCTAACATTCGCTAACTCATTAAGGTGAGGCGATGCAGCTGCTTTCTTATTGAGACTATCAGAGACAGGCGCTATCTGGGGTTGAATATTTTCAACAAAATCCTGGTAACTCTTTCGAAATCCCTCGTTCTCTGTGTAACAAGTCATTTTGATATATCGCCATGCAAAATCTTCACTGATCACGGATTCAAGTTCACTCCTATCCCGAAACCAGCGCTTTAAATCTTCTACCGACTCAAGTTTGCGTTCCAATAAATTATCAAAAAAAGGTTTCAACTCCTCCCATGTCGTAACCTTAAATTCTTCTCCCAAGAATTTACGAACTGGACGTCGGGGTATTTGAAGTTCTGCAGTCATTTCTATAATAGTTTATACATTAATGATTCAATTCTCAAAAAAATTGTTTCAGTACCAAAAGGGTTTCAAATTGGCAAAGATCTTTGCTTGCGCCAAAGTTTATCCCAGGAATTACTGCCCTTCTTCACCGTTAGTTTTCTGCACGCGGCGCGTTCCTGAATACAGTTCATATTCCAGCAATCTGCAATCAAGCTTGGCGGTAAAAAACTCGATTCGCCGGCTGGCCTTCAGACCAATTTTTTTTGCAAGCTCAAGATTCGCTGTAAATATATAGGCCATATACCCCTGACATTTCTTTTTCAGAAAATCTCCTATTGACGCGTACGTCGTTTCAAGTGCGGAAATTTCACCTAATCGTTCACCGTATTCAGGATTGAAATAAATGACTCCCGGCTCGTTCGGCAACTGAGTTTCCTGGAAGTCGCATACCTGAAATCGAATCATATGTTCAACGCCTGCGATACCGGCATTAACGCGGGAAACAGAAATTGCATCCTCCCGGTTGTCGCTAGCAACGATCACGAGGCCTGGGACCTCTTTGATCTGATGCTTTAGCAATTGTTTTTCATTGCGATGAACGGATTCGTCGTAGCCAATAAAGTGCATGTAGGAATAGTTATCCCGAAGCAAACCGGGACGTCGATTAGTTGCAATCAGTGCTGCCTCGATAGCCACCGTTCCAGATCCGCACATGGGATTTACAAAAGGAGATCGTCGGTCCCATTTACCTGCAAGCAACGTACTAGCTGCAAGAGCCTCAAGCATCGGGGCTTTGCCCGGAATTTTTCTGTACCCATGTTTCGAAAGGGTTTCTCCCGAAGTGTCGACAAAAACCTCAGCACGATTGTCCTTCCAGAAAA
Organism: uncultured Chryseolinea sp.; assembly: GCA_946478915.1. Next base: position 1,326 of record CAMLER010000408.1, on the reverse strand, counting down.
GGTAAATGACCGCGCCGCTTAGCTCCGACCCGGAATCCGGTCTCCTGGAACTCTTACTTCGTATTCTGTCGACAATCGCATCTTTCACTTTCACATTTACAAACATGGTATTGTTAATAGTGGGATTGTCAACATTGCAGGTTACCGAAAAGTATCCGTCGCTCTTAATCAGATTCTCCCACTTAAATTCCGACAAGGTTCTATACAGCTCGTCTGCATTCTTAGCAGGAAACTCCAGAAGGGAATAGTGCACCTGGCTTGCGCACCGCAGGTTAAGATTCAGCTTGATGCAATCATTCACAGTTCCAAACAACTCAACTCCAGTAGCGAAAACCCGTTCAACTTCGAAACCCAAAGCCTGCACTTCTTCATTAAGATAGGTCGACAACCGTTTGCTGCAGGTGATTACAATTCTACTTCGTTCCGTGTATATACTTTTATTCATCCGTTGCTGATTGAATTATAACCTGCATATGCAATCTCTTTTGTATCAAACACCTTCACGTCTCCCCCAACCAATACCTGCAGTCTACCATATTCATCAACACCCGAGATTTCGCCCTCAAACTGTAGGCCGTCGGCCACAAACGTAGATCGTTCATGACTTCTGTACAGGTGCGCAAGGTAGTCATCCCGAAGTTGTAACAAATTGTTTTGTCTGAGTTGGAAGTAACGGGCTTCTATTTCAGCGAGCATTGAATCCAATACCAGTTGAAGATCCTGGGCGTAACCCTGAATTAATGAGATTGAGGTTGCAGTGGGGAAAGAAAAATTTATCTGATTAACATTTAGTCCGATTCCAACCACCGAGTAGTTGAAAAGACCGGCCGTCAATTGATTTTCGATAAGAATTCCACAGATTTTGAACTCATTTACGAGAATATCGTTTGGCCATTTGATCTGCACGGGGTATTCCAACAGTTTGGAAAGGTAATCCCGAATCGCAACTGATACCATCATGCTAAGCATAAACTGATCTTTTATTGCCAAAAACGTTGGTTTCAAAATAAGCGAAAAGGTCAGGTTCATTCCCGGTTCAGCTTCCCAGGTGTTACCACGTTGGCCTCTGCCGGAGATCTGCCGATCTGTGATTAGAAGGGTGCCCTCTGGTGGGCACGATTGTTGGCAGAGTTCAAGAGCCCAGCTGTTGGTTGAATGACATTCCGGCATGAAAAGTAGATTCTTGCCGAGGAAAAGCGTGCTGGCAGGGATTTTATACAAAGTAATTTTGATTAGTTTTGTAGGTTAAAAAAAAACGAAGATAGATTAATGGTGAAAAAAAGGAAGGGAGTGGATTCAGAAACTCTCAGTGATGTGATTGTGAAG
>CAMLER010000407.1 GCA_946478915.1 uncultured Chryseolinea sp. | reverse complement strand
ATGCTTCCCTCAGTGAATGCATCTGGCAATTATTCGTACTACTTTGATCGTCAGGTTATCTTCATGCCGGGTACATTTACCGGAAATGAGACCGAACCTGTAGTTGATGTTGCTGTTGGCGGAAAAAACACCTTCAACACTTATGTGACGCTTTCTCAGCCAATAGTCAATGAATCAGCAAGGAGACAAATTAAGGCAGCCAAGTTACAGAACGCAATCGGAGGGCTGAATACTAAAGACTATAAATCAAACCTCACTTTAGAGGTATCCGTGGTCTATCTAAAAATCTTGTTGATACAGGAAAGTATTAGACTCAATGAGCAGAGCCTGAAGAGAAATAACAGATCCCTTGCTGATTCACGGTCCCTTTACGTCCAGGGTAAAAGTTTGAAGATTGACACCTTGCGTAATTTCATTTTGGTGGAAAATTTAAAAACTACATTGGCACACCTCGAAAACCAACATAGGGTTTCAATACTTCATCTGAAACAAATTCTTGGGTTGGAGGCACAAACCGAGGTGACGCTTTCTGATAGTTTAAAACACGATGTTGAAGTGCGCTTTTTTGATGCGGTCGAGAAATCCTATCAGGAAGTTTTTACAAATCGCCCGGACCTTCAACAAAAGCAATTGAACATTGAATTGAGCCGAAACCTATTGAGTCAAAATCGGGCCATGCGATTGCCAACAATATCGCTGGTAGGGGCATACCAGATTCAAGCGCAAGCCGATAACATAAAATTTGAATCGTACAGATGGCCAAAGACTTCATTCGTAGGCCTGCAAGCAAATATTCCTTTGTTCTCTGGTAATAGGATTAATTCAAAGATCCGGCAATCGACTATCCAATTAGAAAAAAGTGAACTCGAATATGCGGATGCAAAAGACAAAACGGAAACAGAAATTGCAACGCTGGAAAATAATCTGAAGGAGGTATTCCAAAGACTGACTACTCAACAGAAAACCGTTGAAGCCGCACAGATGAATTTCAACATTGTTAATGACAGATACCAAAACGGATTAAGTTCAAGACTGGAACTTTCGGATGCAGAGTTGGCGCTTACCGAGGCTAAAATGAACCAGCTATACTCAATTTATAATGTAAAGATCGCGAAACTTCAGCTAGACAAAGCCTTAGGCGTGCTTCAGTACTAGGCAATTGCTACCTTTGGGACAAATTGGCAATGGAAAAAAATGTAGCGATTTTAATGGCAGACCTTACGGGATACACCGCTATGACAGATATTCATGGCGGTGCTTCCGCAGCTAAAATCGTGAATAAATACATGCAGCTTGTCGAGCAATCGCTCTGTGGGAGCACACAGGTCATGCAACGGATCGGAGATCAAGTCGTCATGATTTCTGATGTTCCAATTGACATTGTCACTACCGCCCAAAAACTCATTACAATTGCTCATGAACATCATTTTCTTTCAATTCATATGGGCATCCATTATGGATCTATCCTCATCGAGGAGGGAAATTTATTTGGATCGCCAATCAACGTGGCCTCTCGTATCATGAATCTAGCTAGTCGCGGCCAAATTTTGTGTTCATCAGCCTATGTCGATGAACTTCCAACTGTCATCAGCTTTGAGTTTGTGTCCACAGGAAAACACAAGCTAAAGAATGTTATGAGCCATATTGAGGTTTTTGAATTGACCACAACACAGTCAAATCCGTTTCATATTGACCCGGTGTGCCACATGCTTGTAGATCCTCAAAATGAAGATCACCTTGTTACTTATCAAAATGAAACGTTTCACTTTTGCAGCAGTCACTGCATGACCCTTTTCACTGCTTATCCCGAATCATTTCGACTTCCGTAGATTTGTAAATCATATAACTTCTCCCGGCTTAAGTATAATGTAAACGCCTGCGTGTAGCATTACCTTTACATTACAATTCTAAAGGAGATGAAAACCACACGAAGGATTATACTTCTTACTTTTGGCGTCTTAGTCGCTGGAGCCTGTTTACTAGTTGTATTTTAATTGTGATTCAAAGGATTATATAATTCTGTCCGGCTTAAATACAAATCAGCGCTTCTACGCCAGCCGTTTTCAGTCATATCAAATTTCAAAACTATGACTGAATCACAAATCGAAAAATCTCTTAATGACCTCAACTCGCTTCTCCTAAGCGGCAAGACCCTGGAAGCATTCGACAAATACTATCACAATGATGTTGAGATGCAGGAAAATTCGCAGCCAGGAACAAAAGGCAAAGCCGCAAATCGACTTCGAGAAATAGAATTTCTCGGTAACGTAACTGAATTCCGAGGTGCATCAGTTCAAGGAATGGCAATCAATGGCAGTGTTTCATTTGCAATATGGAGCTATGACTACACGCATAAGAAATGGGGCGTGCGAAAGTACACTCAAGTCGCAGTTCAACACTGGAAAGATGGGCAAATCATTAAAGAACAATTTTTCTACGAAAACTAAAAGTGATATGATAACAACTTTAAACAGAAAACTTGACCTTTCTCTTTTGATTACGCGCATTGGTCTTGGCATTGTCTTAGCAGCACATGGTGCACAAAAACTTTTTGGATGGTTTGGTGGCTATGGATATGACGGCACAGTGGAATTCTTTACAGGAGTGATCGGCCTTCCCTACCTCCTTGCTGTGGGAATCATACTTCTTGAAAGTGTAGGAATGATAGCACTTGTTGTCGGGGCATTCACCAGGGTTCTCGCGGGGGCGTTAATCCTGATTATGCTTGGAGCGATTTTCACAACCCACGCTAGCAATGGTTTCTTCATGAACTGGTCGGGCACGCAGGCTGGCGAGGGATAAGGAAAACAGCCTGCCGTTTAGGGATTTGATAATTATGTAAATGATACCAGCTAAACTGCAAAAATGCATCTGAAATATTTCCGTTAGTTTGATTATGCAGATACAAATACTGAGAACCGAAAAGACTACGACCGATTCGATCAGCGTTTATTTCAAACGGCCTGAGAATTTCAAAGGCTTCAAGCCGGGTCAACATGGTCTTTTCAGTTTTCAAATCAACGGTGCAAGTATTGCACGCACCTATTCGTTTCATACAGCGCCTCATGAAGAATTGTTGGGAATAACGGTCCGATCAGTTGCTGATGGAATCGTATCCAACTATCTCTTGAACGCAAAAGATTCACTCACAATTGATTTACAAGAAGTGTCCGGTAACTTTACCATTGAGCCTTCCTCAGAGATCAAGAGACATCTAATAATGTTTGCAGCTGGTAGCGGTATCACGCCCATCCTCTCAATTATTAAAAGTGTTTTGCGAGATGAGCCTCGTTCCACGATATCGCTGATTTACTCGAACAAATCTTACGATCGAATAATCTTCAAAAATGAACTGCATCAACTGGAAGACCGATTCCCCGAACGAATAAAAATCCATCACGTATTAAGTCAAAGTGAAAATCTGCCAGCTGACTTTCCCGTTTTTTACAAGGGGCGGCTTTCACCGCTGATTACCAAAAAGGTCATCAAAGGCATTTTAGCAGAAAGGGATTACCGCCCAGAGTATTTCACCTGTGGGCCGGAAAGCTTCATGGATCTCGTTAGCACCACAGTTCGAGCAATCGGTTCGGGACGACCAGGAGTGAGAAAAGAAGTATTTTTCGTTCCTTCTAAAAAAATGGATTTTTTTGACTTTTCAAGCCTTCGTGATCAAGAGATAATCGTTGACACAAATGGTGAGGAGACCCTCGTAATAGTCAAAGGTGGCAAATCAATTTTGCAAGCATGTTTGGAGCAGGGAATCAAGCTACCCTTCTCATGCACAGAAGGCCAATGTGGCACTTGCAAAGCAAGACTTATCAGTGGAGAAGTTAAGCTCCGGAAAAATCACATCCTGACGGGCGAAGAACTCAATCAGGGGCAAATCCTGCTTTGCCAGGGATTCCCACTGTCGGATGGCGTGACGATCAAAACGAGCTTATAATTATATAAAACGTCCCTGCTATAATATAAAGCAATCCAGACCCCGACATCGTTTATTTACATAAAAGAAAACAACAAGAATATGGAAACGATAAATCTGACAATCCCCAATATGAAAAGCACTCATTGTCAAACGACAGTAGCAAACACAGTAATCGCTGTTGGCGGATCTGTCACGTCAATGGCTCCTACAAAGGCCGAAATTGAATTGACAAATGGGCTCACAAAGGATGCTGTTATCCAGGCAATTCAGAAAGCCGGATATAATGTTGTAAATGGAACTCTTTAATTTTTAATAAAATGGAAACAACAAAATTCAAAACAACGATAAAGTGCTCAGGATGCGTGGCGAAAGTAACACCTTTCCTGAATGAGGCTTTAGGTGAGGACAACTGGGAAGTTGACTACAATAATCCTGCAAAAGTTCTTACTGTTATTGGCGAAAAGGATCAGGCAAAAATTATCCAAGCAGTAGAAAAGGCGGGATACAAAGCAGAAGCACTTTAAACCAAATCAGAATTACCAAAAGGTCGCGGGCACTGTTCGCGGCCTTTTTTGTTTTTAGTAACTCTCCAATCATGACAAAAGTCATGTTTAGGGTTGTAGAAAAGTCAACCCGCCCGTGAAGTGTAATTATAATCTTTACCTATTGTTAACTAAAACACACGAACTATGAAAACACTTTCGATGATAATGCTGATGCTCTTTGCGATATCATTTACGTATGCGCAAGAAGCTCAGAAAAGAGAGATGCCGCCGAAACACAGAGGCATGCATCCACGCCTCCAGGCAGATGGAACTGTAGTCGATGAAGCCGGAAAAACACTTGGCTCGATTAAGAGCGGGAAAGTATGTGACGAAACCGGAAAAGTAATCGGCGTAATCTCCGGACATGGAGATGTAACAACTGCGAGCGGAAAAACGATAGGAAAGATCCAGAAAGACGGAAGCTACAAGTCAATGAAAGGTCACGTGGTTACCACTGATGCTGATGGAGTTGTTAAAGTAGCCGGAAAAGAAGTTGCTAAGGTAGAAGCAGGCTACAAAGATAAATCGCACGGCTGCGCCCTTCATTGTTTCTTCAGTTCCGAAAACCAGGATGCTAAAGAAATAGACGAGGATAAGAAAGTTCAGTAATGTTATTTCTACAACCAGACGCCAATCAAATAAGAATAATGACATCGACATGCCAAACGGACAAAATTCTTTTGAGATCAAAAAAGCCAATGGTAAATAGTCCGTATTTGAGCGCAATAAGTTATTCAACTCATTATTACGATCCGTAGCTGAT
>CAMLER010000406.1 GCA_946478915.1 uncultured Chryseolinea sp. | reverse complement strand
CCATAGGAATCGCGAACAGGATGACTTCTAGTAATAATTCCATATCACTCTAATGATGCAATTTGAGAAACAAACCATTCCTGATATTTTTTTGCGCCTGGCTGATTAACGTGAAAACCGTCCGAAAAGCAAGAGTCGGGCATCACGCCAGGATATTGCCAGTATCCAATGTCATAATTTTCCTTGTAAGTCTTCATTACGTTTTGGAACTCGGCGGTTGCAGCAGCATCCAGAAAGTCGGGTTGCAATTTGCTGGACTGGGGCATTCCAAGGAAAAAAACCTTTGATTTCCCCTTCAACGCTTCATACGCCTTATTGGCTGTCTCATTCTCTGATACTTTTCGAACAATCATTCTTTTTGTAAGCAGGAATTTGAACATACTGCTGTCGAATTCGAAATTGAAAAAGGAGCTTGTTGGTGCTGGAGTATGATCAAACTGATACCACCTGTTGTAATAATTCTCATGCATTGGTAATCCCGAAGTCGCCCGGAATTCATTTCTCAAATGAAGTAACGCTGCGTCTATGGGCGTTGGCAGGGATTCTCCAAATGGGTCATCCAGGTTGATGCCAATGTTCTCAACAAAAAGATAGTCGGGCGGGTATTTTGAAATATATTCAAAGAACTTCATTCGCTCGGCAATGTCCATGCTCATGTAGTAAACTGAAAGACGAAAGAAGTTCACAGGCCGTTGTACCTTTTCAGCAATCGCCCTTTCAACGTCTTTGGGATCAGCCAAAGCCCGCTCTAACAAGGAAGAACCTATTACTACTACCGACAGTGCTGACGTGTCCTTAAAATTGTTCTCAATGAGGGCTTTTTCGAGACTCGAATTGCTTTCCTTTAACACTTTGACATACGGACCTACACCCGTATAGCAATATGAAAGAAAGAGGAACAGCATCGTGAATGCTGCTAATGCGGTAAAAAGCCACACCTTTAAGGGGGGAACCTGATCGTACATTACTTGAGCTTCTTATTTACAACTGTATGTATTGATTGTATGGTATTCATCACCATGGTGTCGGATGTTGAAAACTTTACATTAAATACCTGCTCGAGACGGTTAATGAGTGCGAGGTGATTTAATGAATCCCAGCCAGGAACGTTTCGCGTTGAGCTTTGCTCGCTTAGTTCGGTATGATTTACCCGGAATACATCCGCTGCATTCTTAATTACGGTTTCGAGGATGTCTCCAGATTTATCAACCTGAACAGGCTGTTTTTGGACAATCAACTTTTTCAACTCTTCAACCTGAATTTTGCCACTGATACCACGGGGGAATGTTTCAATAAAATGAATTTCGTGCGGCACTTTTTCTGGTTCCAGATTTTCGCGCAAGAATTTATAAAGAGCCAGATCGTTAACTTCCCTATCAGGTTTTGTCTTGATGCAGGCCACAATTTTTTCCGTAAGTATACTATCATACATTCCCACAACCTTGCACTCGTCAATTTCTGGTACCCGAAGCATTATTTCTTCGATCTCTTCGGGCTGCACTGCGAACCCACCTGAATTAATCATGCTCTTCTTGCGTCCAACAATCTTAATAAATCCTTCTTCATCTTCCCTGGCAATGTCACCGGTGTGTAACCAGCCATTAATGAGGACTTTGTTAGTAGCTTCAGGATTATTAAAATATCCGACCATTATGTGATCTCCCTTCAGCAGCAGTTCTCCCTTTTCACCTTTGGAAACTTCACTCCCCTGATCGTTAATAATTTTAATTTCGCAATCAGTCGGCTTACCGATAGTTCCAATTTTATAGGTGTCTTTGCTCGGACCACAGTAGATACTTCCCGTTACAGTTTCAGTCAAACCGTAAATGTTGACAATCTGGATCTTAAAAATATTGCACACCGAATGCCATAACCTTTCATCCAGGTGGGCTGCAACCGATATTGCAAATTTGAAGTCCGGCGTCTGAAAGCTGTCTTCAAGATTCTCGTGATATTTCTCGAAAAATGAAAGCAATGTGGGCACCACGAACAGGTGTGTTACCTGGTACTTATAAATACCATAGTATATAAGGTCAAGGCGCGAAGTATCCAGTTTGAACGGACTGATCCAGGTTCCGCCACTATAAAGTGCGAGCATCGGTCCCTGATTTACGCCGTCCGTATGGTAGAGGTTAAGCACATTCAAGATCCTCACATTCTGGTCAAAGCCATAAACGTTTTTTAACGTTTCGAGGTGTGCAAAAAGGTTCTTGTGTGAAATAACGACGCCCTTTGGTTCGGACGTTGATCCAGATGTATACATCATGTAAGCATAGCTTGATGGATCGATTGATTCCGGATACTTAGGAGCCACGTCTTCCAAAGCGACCAAGCAGGCTGGGTATGTACGCTCCAGCGTTTCGCGATCTTCCGTGACAGCTGTATTCTTGAAGAAGATGTTCTTAAAAATGCTCTTTTTAACTTCCTTGGTTTTTTTGATTTCGATGATGTTCTCCTGGTCGAGTTTCCACGACTGCTTTAATTCCCGATCAATAAAAAATGCATTTGGATTCGCTGAGGATATGATAGTATGTATCCTGTCAGCCTTCGCGTTTGGGTCTGTCAGAATCACTGTTAAACCATAGCGATAGGCTGCAATCATGATTTCAGCAAGACTCCGTTTGTCGTTTGTTGATAAAACGATTTTGTCGTTTACCCTAAGATGAAGACGATGAAAAATTAAACTTAATTTGTCGACAGTTGATAAAAGACTCCCATAGGTCATGGTTTCTCCATCGGACAACACGCCAAATACTTTCTTGGGATGAGATTTGGCGCGATTTAGTACTTCAACGATACCCATATGTGCAAAAAAAGTTAGAGTTAGTTACAGGAAAGACATGAATCGAAATTGATGTACTTTAGTAACCAAATGTATTCCGAAGTGAGGGGGAAAAAATGGTTTTGTGTTTTCAAAACTTACATGTGCACTGATGTTTTTCGCAGCACGGGTTCACACCAGCCGTTTAAGTTTAATTGTCAAAATGAGGCATTTTAGCCCTATTTATCGTAACGTTGGGTTGTTGTATTCTCCCAGAGAAAATCTACACTTGAGTTTCATAAGTTAAGCTCGCTTTTCTTACGTTGATGGAAATGTTTTGATTTCATTCGTACCTTAGTTGATTGCCTTTAGGACACACGGACACATAGAAATTCGGCGACAAATTTTCGTCACTCCGTTATGTTTCTTGTCGCAAATTGTTGGAACCCAATTTATTAAGGGGATATAATGCCTCCCGACATCAAGATCAATCTGCATCCGGTCAATTTCATCCTTCTATCCGGCCTCCTGCAGTCCTTTATCCTTGGTATAATTCTGCTATTCTATAAGAAAGGAAAGCATGTTTCCAATTTGCTCATTGGCTTGTTCATTGTTCTTTGCACCCTTCATTTCACATGGAGCTTGATAATCGATACAAATCTGGGTGATATTTATGAGCCACTTCTTTGGTTCCCTTATTCATACCTTTTGGCGATTGGGCCTTTAATTTTTCTATATACAAGATCCCTGGCTCAACATGAGTTCCGAATTGATCGGGGGGTATTGTCACACTTTTTGCCTGTAATTGTTGAACTGCTGTCGCAACTGTACTTCATAAAGGAAGGAATTGCTGAAAATAGGGTTCATTATGATGTACCGGGTTTCATCGTCTTTCGGGTTATTCATCTTACTGCCGCTGCAATCTCTATTTCAATATATGGGAGAAAATCGCTTGAATTGATACGGGAGCATGAGGCGGCCATTGTCCAGAATTTTTCAAACCAGCGAGACGTCACCCTGGCGTGGTTGTCCAAGCTTGTAAAGTACACGCGTGTCTTGTGGCTTTTCTGGCTGGCTTTTGAGGTATTGTTTATACTATTTCTCCAGTTTCAAATGCATTTCATGCTAGTGTATCTGATGTTGTATTTACTATTGGGCGCAACGACATATAGCACCTATTGGATCGGCATACACGCACTCACAAAAGCAAGTTCGCGTCTTGAAATGGTCCCGGCGCTAATAAATCCGGAAAAATCAAATGTTTACTCCAGGCTTAGTGACGATGATCTCCAGAGTTACTCTGAATCTTTAGATCGATTAATGGTTAAGGAAAAGTTGTATTTGCATGAAACACTGACTTTGCGAATGCTTGCTCAACGACTGGAAGTCGAGCCGAACCTCCTTTCCCACATTCTCAATAATGTGTTGCGCAAATCATTTCATGATTACGTCAATGAGTTCCGTATCCAGGAGGTGACTCGCAAAATGCATAGCAAGGAATTCCGGCATCTCAAGATTGTTGAAGTGGCCTATGAATGCGGCTTTAATTCCAAAGCTACGTTCAACCGGGTTTTTAAAAAATTGACAGGAAAATCGCCGTCAGACTATAGGAAAAATCAAACCTAAATTCTGAAATTTTTTGTTTTAGCCCGTTTTGATATCTCATTCTATATAATGAGTCGTTGTCGAACAGCCAAATCGGTTTCTTTGCTACAAATCCTGCAACTCATGACTAAAACATTATTGCGGCACATTTTGGTGCTCATGACATTTTCAGTTTACGCTCAAACCGTTAGCCAATCAACAAAGCCATCTTTGTTGCGATACATTGGTCAGTATGAAACAAATGGCTTTGCAGTTCACGTAACATTGCATCACGGACGGCTTGTTCTGGTCGTACCGGGATCCCCGATACAGAATTTGATTTGGTTAGAGGGTAATAAGTTCCGATCTGATTCATTCGACGATGCTGTCTTCACCTTTTCGGAAGTGCATGGAGAAGTGGTTGGGGTGGTGAGCCAGGGCGGGGGCAATAGTGTTGAGCTAACCAGGATTTCTAATGCGCAATACAGGCTGGACGCAACTGATTCGCTACTGACAATGCAGACTTCAACAAATCATTTTACTTTTTTATACAGTGAAATTGATTCGTTGATTATCGGGCAATTAGCCGTAAGGCTGGAAAAGGATTATGACAAAATACTTGCTGATTTTGCGCTCGATAAGCTGCCTAAAACTACCGTTAGGGTATATCCAGATAAAAGTAGTTTTCATCGAGGGATTAATTATCCAGACGGTCCGGAGGATCTGCTAGCCACGGCCTTTGGCAAAGACGATTTCAGGATGACTTCGCCCAACAGCGTTAAGGCTGAGGATAGCTTGTTGTTGGTCAAAATGATTACGCACGAATTTACACACTGTGTTCACTTAAACATTGTTTATGCTCCTAACAATCCAAGATGGCTATGGGAAAGCATT
>CAMLER010000405.1 GCA_946478915.1 uncultured Chryseolinea sp. | reverse complement strand
ACTAGTTTATTTACGGCTTTATTTCAAGAAACACGCAAACTCAAACAATGTTACGGGCGACTCAGATTGAGAAATCCTATGGTAAACTTGCTGTTCTCAAGGGAATTGAACTGGAAATTCACAAGGGAGAGATCGTCGCCATTGTTGGTGCTTCAGGCGCCGGTAAGAGTACATTACTTCACATTCTAGGCACACTTGATCATCCCGATAAGGGAAAAGTATTCATATATGATAAAGATGTGTTTAGTCAATCGCCAAAAAACCTTGCAAGCTTTCGCAATAAATCGCTGGGATTTGTTTTTCAGTTTCACAATTTGCTCCCCGAATTCTCTGCATTGGAAAATATAATTATTCCAGGTTTGATCGGCAGTCGCGACGAACAACAGGTAAGAAAAAGAGGGCAGGAGTTATTAGAGATGCTTGGGCTGGGGGATCGGATGCATCATAAACCGTCTGAGCTTTCAGGTGGTGAACAGCAGCGGACTGCAGTCGCACGAGCTATGATCAACTCGCCTGCATTAATTCTTGCGGACGAACCCAGTGGCAACCTTGATTCAAAAAATGCGCTGGATCTACACGCTCTTTTTTTCAGTTACGAAAGGACACGGGACAAACTTTTGTCATAGTTACCCACAACGAACACCTCTCCGAAATGGCAGATCGCCGAATCGAGCTCAAAGACGGAATTATTAAAAAGTCGTGACTGGTACAGTCTGCCACGACTTCAATATTTCAGGCCAATGTAAATTAGAATTTTCTGCGGCTATTGTTCGCCCTAACCTTAATGAAAACAGGTCGGAAAGTAATTTTGGGAACTACCAAAAAAATCGTTACTAAAGCAGCAATAAACGTTATCGTAATCATCATGAAAGTGGTTAATAACAATAATAAAACTACAACACCTGCGATTCGTACAACCTCTTTAGTCATTAATTATATTAATCATGTAAGGATGGATGTCTTCGTCAAGTTTTCAACATCATAAGTTGCGAACTTGTTCCATTTCCCCGAAGCTATTTCTGCGAAAAGGTAAAATGCAAAATGAGATAATAGTTAAATCACTGAATATCAAATACTTATAATTCGTGTTCCGTCTGGGTTAGTTACACACAAGGCGATTAACGTTTTGAAAAATGGAGCTTGGCGCGACGTCAAAAGGTTAGTGAACAAAAACTTCCTCCGACAGTTCCTGCAATTCTACCGCGCCGTTTTGATTTATTTCTGCAAGTCTATATTTCTTCACTTCATTTACAAGAAGCGGATCATATTTTGCAACAACACGGATATAGTTTTCAGTGAACCCATGCATCAATCCATCTTCAACATCGTTTTCGAAAAGAATACTTGCCACGCGCGTCAAATTCTCTTCGTAAAATTTTCTGCGTTTCTTGTCTGACAGAATATGTAACATTTTGGACCTTTCAGCTCGCACTGATTTTGGGACTGGTCCAGGAAGTGTAGCAGCTATCGTGTTCTCTCGTTCGGAGTAAGTGAATACGTGCAAATAAGAAATATCCAACTCATTTAAAAATTGATACGTCTCCAAAAAGTCAGAATCAGATTCGCTTGGAAATCCAACAATAACATCCACCCCTATGCACGCCATCGGCATTGCAGATTTTATTTCGCGAACGCGATCTGCATACAATTCTCGCAGGTAGCGGCGCTTCATAAGTTTCAAAATTTTGTTTGATCCGGACTGTAGCGGAACGTGGAAATGAGGAACAAATTTTCTCGACTTTGCTACGAATTGTATAATCTCATTGGTAAGTAAATTGGGCTCAATTGAAGATATTCTGAATCGATCAATACCCTCCACGTTGTCGAGCGCGGTGATGAGGTCGATGAAACGTTCTTCTCTTTTTCCGTCGCGCAATCCGAAGTCTCCCGTGTTAACGCCGGTCAGGACAATTTCGCGCACTTCAGTCTTGCCGATTTGTTCCGCTGTTTGCACGATATTCGCGACCGAGTCGCTTCTACTCTTGCCACGCGCAAGGGGTATTGTGCAGAAGGTGCATGAATAGTCGCAACCGTCCTGAACTTTGAGGAAGGTTCGTGTTCTGTCGTGTAGGGAGTAGGATGTGTTAAACCGGTTGGCGTCTTCAATATCCGACGAAAATACCTCCGTCCTCGGCTGCCGCACAAACCCATCCAGCAATTCTATTAATCTGAATTTTTCGGCTGCCCCCAAGACTGCGTCAACGCCTGGAATGGATGCAATTTCAGTTGGCTTCAATTGAGCATAACACCCGATAATTGCCACGTAAGCGTCTGGCGAAATGCCGCGTGCTTCACGGACAACCTTTGCACATTTCTTGTCCGCGTTTTCCGTAACGGAGCACGTATTAATAATGAAAATGTCGGGCGTTTCGGTAAAACCGACTTTTTTGTAGCCTTTTTCCTCAAAAGAACGAGCAATCGTTGACGTCTCGGAGTAATTGAGTTTGCAGCCAAGGGTATAAAAAGCGACCTTTTTCATGAGCCGCGAATTTACGCAGAAAATTAGTAATCAGTAACGGGTAAAATTAATCGGTTTGCTCGATGGAAGTTCCTGCAGTACGCCCAGATCCCACACCCACGAATAATGGAATAATGAATAACGAATAATGAACAGGGAATAAAGAATATCGAACAACGGATTCCGAAGCTATCGGAACGGATAACGATTAACGAATAACGAATAACGGATAACGAACTACGCATCAACCGAAGACTGAATGCTGTCGGCTGATTGCTGATCGCTGTCAACTGTCGTCAACATTCTCCGATGATAATTGATTTGCCCAAGATGATAACTCAGGTGAGCAATGAGATGAATGAGAAAGTATCCGGTTGTTACGGAATATTCGTAAACCTTCTCCGGATATTCTGTTTCCAGAATGCTGGGTTTCAGTGTTTCCAAACTTTCACGAACGGTTTGCCGCGTCTTTTGCACTTCGGCGATCAATTCAGCTTTGGAAATACCTTGAGCTGCAAATTCATTGTCGCGGTTTCGTTCATAGGCGATGCGACCAAGATTTTTTCCAATGTAATGCTGAAGGTTTCCGCAAAGGTGAAGACACAAGTTACCTCCGGTATTTTTTATTGCACCACTGAGCTTCCAAATTGATTCGTCAGTAGGATATAAGTTGATCTCTTCCTCTAATCGCAGCAGGTCACGATCATACAACTTTAATAAGGTTTCAACTACGGTGATCATGGGAACTGACATTAGACTGAAAGTAAATATTGCTCAAGACCTTTTATTTTTTTATCAAGCTGTTCTGTTACGGCTGCGAATTCCTCCCTCGAGCGAAGAGGGGACTGCACCGCCATATAAAATTTGATTTTCGGCTCAGTACCTGAAGGTCGCACAGATACTTTACTTCCATCTTCCAAATAAAATTGCAATACATCGGACACAGGGAAATTCAAAGATTTTTTTTCACCTGTTGTCTGATCTTGTTCGATGAGTGATTTATAATCCAGGATGCGGGTAACCTTGCTTCCTATGATCTCTTCCGGAGGATTGTTCCGGAATTTTTCCATCATCGACTTTATCTCTTGCTCACCCTGCTGACCTTTTTTAGTAATATTAAACAATGTTTCCTTATAATAACCAAACTCGACATACATATCGATGAGCCAATCGTACATGGACTTCTTTTCATCGGTTGCGCTCGCCGCCATAGCTGCAAAAAAGGCGCAGGCAGATACAGCATCCTTGTCCCTCACAAAGTCACCCACCATATAGCCATAGCTCTCTTCACCTGCCGCAACAAAACGTTTGACGCCGTCCAATTTTCCCATTAGTTCGGCTATGTATTTAAAACCTGTAAGAGTATTGTAACATTCAACTCCAAGGCGGGCCGCCATTTCATCAACCAGCTCCGAGGTCACGATCGTCTTTGCTATGTAGGCGTCTCTTTTATTCTTGAGATTCTTTAGAATAAAATACATCATCAGGCTGAACGCCTGATTACCGTTGAGTAAAATGAAATCACCATCTGATTTTTTAACACCGATACCTACCCGATCAGTGTCTGGATCTGTTGCCATCACCATTGTCGCGCCTACCGACTTACCCTTTTCGATAACCAGTCGCATTGCCGACTGTTCTTCGGGATTTGGTGATTGAACTGTCGGAAAATTTCCGTCGGGCTTCTCCTGCTCTGCAACCACCTGGATGTTGGTAAAACCAATTTGTTTGAGACATTCCGGTACCATTGTTATACCGGAACCGTGGATGCTCGAATATACCAGGGGTATAGCATGGTGACGGGCGATTACTTCCTTGTTTGGAATTAACTTCTTTACCTCATCATAGTATGCCTTTTCCACTTCCGGCCCAATTGTGTGGATTCGCGATGATACGCCTTCGAATTTTACTTGCTCAAATGAAGTAATCAACTTCACTTCTTTAATGATATTTTTATCATGAGGTGGAACTACTTGTCCACCATCGTTCCAGTACGCCTTGTATCCGTTGTATTCTTTTGGATTATGTGATGCTGTAATGACGATACCAGAGTCGCAGTTAAGATGACGGATAGCAAAAGACAGCATCGGCGTAGGCCTTAATTCAGAGAACATGTACACGTCAATGCCGTTGGCTGAAAAGATATTTGCAGTTACCTGGGCAAAGAATGCGCTGTTATTACGGCTGTCGTAGGCAATAGCAGCTTTTATTTTTTTACCCGGAAAAGTTTTGTTCAGATAATTTGCTAGTCCCTGAGTGGCAATGCCAACCATGTATTGGTTCATGCAGTTTGAACCTGCTCCCATAACGCCGCGCAGACCACCCGTTCCGAATTCAAGATCTTTGTAGAAATTGTCAATAAGCTCTTTTGGATCCTCCTTTGCTAAAAGCCGTTCCACTTCTTTTTTAGTAGCATTGTCGATGACCGGACTGTCGAGCCAGCTTTTTGCTTTGGACTGAACAAGTTGTAAGAGTTTATCCATTGGTTGGTTTTAATAGTGTGCCAAAAATAAAGAAGCGACATTCATATTTGACTTTCGGGTAATAAATTTTTAAGAATTATATATTAAAAACAGCAGATGTGAATCTTTTGTAATTCATCGATTTCTTTAATCTTTACAGAAAATAATGATATGGACGTCAAAGCCCTGGATAGAGCACTGTTGGAAATTGTAAGAAAGCGCGAGGAATTGAGCAAAGTCAACTACAACGACCCCACTTACGATAATTTAGAAGAGCAATTGCATGACCTTGAAGACGATTTTCAGGACGAATATGGCGAA
>CAMLER010000404.1 GCA_946478915.1 uncultured Chryseolinea sp. | reverse complement strand
ACAGATAGATATACGTTGGGGTCACCCAAATACAAATCTGTAAACATCCTGTTAGATATTCTTGTTATGGGAAAAATGCACTAATTCTACAGCTCGTAAAGCAGGTCGGATTTAATGCAATTACATTGAATTGTTAATTTCTTTCACTTTATGTCAAAACAAAACAAATCGCCGGGGTTGCGAAACCGGCTGCTGAAGAAATGTCCAACGGGTATTAATGGCCTTGATGAAATTACGTTTGGCGGACTGCCACAAGGCAGGCCAACGTTAGTTTGTGGAGGTCCAGGGTCGGGTAAAACATTATTTGGAATTGAATTCATCGTCAACGGTGCACAGAAGTTTGACGAGCCTGGTGTCATAATGGCATTTGAGGAGAAAGTGGAAGAACTTGTTGTTAACGTGGCATCCCTTGGTTTTAATTTAGAAAAACTCCAGGCTGAAAAGAAGATCAAAATTGATTACGTCCATGTTGATAAAAGCCAGATTGAGGAAACTGGTGAATATGACCTTTCCGGATTGTTCGTAAGACTTGAGCATGCGATCAATAGCATCAAAGCGAAGCGCGTTTTATTGGATACTATTGAAAATCTTTTCGCGGGGTTATCAAATGAAGGAATACTTCGGTCAGAGATCCGCAGACTGTTTCAATGGTTGAAAGACAAAGGAGTTACAACCGTAATAACCGGAGAGCGTGGTACTTCAGCCCTCACACGCCAGGGTCTCGAAGAGTATGTATCAGACTGTGTTATACTTCTGGATCACCGGGTGCAAAATCAAGTCTCCACAAGATTGCTCAGGGTCGTGAAATACCGAGGTACCGTGCATGGCACAAACGAGTATCCATTTCTCATTGATGAAGAAGGAATTTCGGTGCTGCCCATTACTTCGCTTGAACTCAACTATAACGTATCCTCTGAAACAATCTCATCCGGGATACCAAGCCTCGATGAGATGCTCAACGATGGCGACGGATTCTTCAGAGGATCTACTATTCTAATTTCGGGTACCGCGGGGACCGGCAAAACAAGTCTTGCTGCTTCATTTGCAAACGCAGCTTGCTTGAGAAAGGAGAGAGTGTTGTTTTTCGCCTTTGAAGAATCGCCTAAACAAATCATCAGAAATATGGGATCCATCGGCATGGATCTTCAAAGCCACGTTGACAAGAAATTATTACAATTTCACTCCTCGCGGCCAACGATTCATGGCTTGGAGATGCACCTGGTAGACATCCATAAGAAAATTGTTGATTTCAAACCACATGTTATCGTTATCGATCCCATCACAAACCTTGCAACAATCGGGAAACTGAGCGAAGTAAAGTCTATGTTAATCAGGCTCATCGATCATCTGCAAAGAAGTCAGATTTCTGTGCTGTTCACTGCTTTGAATTATAGTAACACAACAGCTGAAAAAGCGGATGAAGGTGTCTCCTCGCTGGTAGACGCATGGATAACGGTCAGGGATCTGGAATCAAATGGCGAAAGGAACAGGGGGTTATACATAATGAAGTCGAGAGGAATGAAGCATTCAAACCAGGTCCGGGAGTTTGTAATTACCGACGAGGGACTTGAACTTGTTGACGTTTATCTCGGGCCCAGTGGTGTATTGATTGGGTCTGCAAGAGAAGAACAGCAGCTGGAAGAAGTCGCTGGCAGGGAACTAAAGTCATTTGCAGGCTCTATGCGTGACCAGGAGATTCAGAGAAAACGGACGGTGCTTGAAGCAAAGATTACAAGTTTGAATGAAGAATTTGAATCGGTCAAAGATGAACTTAATCGCGCGTTCCAGGAAGAGGAGCTGCGGAAATCTATACTCGAAAAAAATCGCCAGGAGCTAACCAGCAAAAGATACTTGAATGTTAATAAGCCAAAATCAAAAAAGCGCAATGGCAAAGTCGACCAGTAAAAAATATCAGCTCCGCCTTTATATAGCTGGAAATACCCCAAAATCAGCAGCTGCTCTCAAGAACCTAAAAAAGTATTGCGAAGAACATCTGAAAGGTATCTATGAGATTGAAGTGATCGACTTATTGGTTAATCCTCAGTTAGCAGAAGGTGATCAGATCCTTGCCATTCCAACGTTGGTAAAAAAAGTGCCGGAGCCGGTAAGAAAAATCATTGGTGATCTGTCAAATGAAGAAAAGGTTTTGGTAGGTCTTGACATAAGAGCTGCAAAATAAAGCTGACTCATGACAGTTAAGACGAGACAAATTGAACATGAGTACGACTTGAAATTATTTGTTTCAGGTGCTTCTCCGAATTCAGTTAAAGCTATCAACAACATCCAGCGCATCATGGAAACGCATGCATCGGGAAACTACGACTTGCAGATTATTGATGTCTATCAGGAGAAGTCCGTAGCGCAGACTGAGCAGATAATTGCATTGCCAATG
Source organism: uncultured Chryseolinea sp. (assembly GCA_946478915.1). The sequence goes on along the minus strand of CAMLER010000404.1, from coordinate 2,851 downwards.
CTCATAAAGAAAAAGCCTCTTCCGGAGCGAAGGCTTATTGGTGATATGTCGAACGAGACTAAAGTAATGGAGGGGTTGGGTCTAAATCGCGATAAATGAAAAAGTTGTCGGAGCCTGACTTGAAGGATGAACTGAACAGACTGCGAGCGGAACTCGCTGAGGCAAATGATACGCTCCATGCGATACGCACAGGCCAGATCGATGCTCTCATTGTCAATGGTGAATCGGGCCATTCGGTGTTCACGCTGAAGTCAGCTGATCGCGCCTACCGTTTGTTTATAGAACAGATGACAGAAGGAGCAGTCACCCTTAATAAAGATGGGTTGATCATCTACAGTAATTCTCAATTTGCCACGTTGGTTGAAAAACCCCTGACCAAGGTGATGGGCAACTATTTTTCTGATTTTATTGACGAAAATGACATTCCCTTATTCAATGAATTTCTTGCTAAAGGATGGAGCACGAAGGTAAAGTGTGAGCTAAGATTAAAGGGTGCAAGCAAAAGCATTGACGTCCAGATGTCTTTTAATACACTGGAAATGGATGACGATATTTCTCTGAGCGTTATCATAACGGATCTCACGCAACAAAAGGAAACCGAACGAGAACTTAAAGCCAAGAACTATCAACTTGGTAAATTAAATGAGGCGCTGCTTTCAAGCAACCATGACTTGCAACAGTTTGCATCGGTGGCTTCTCATGATCTCCAGGAACCACTTCGAAAAATTGAAGTATTCACCCATTTCTTACAGGAAAAGGCCGATGGAGAATTGTCGGATACGTCGAAAACGTATGTACAAAAAATATTAAAAGCTTCTCAAAGAATGAAAGTGCTGGTGGTCGATATCCTCACGTATTCAAAACTGTCGGCCGAGTATTCCGTTATTGAAAACGTTGATCTTAAGGAGCTGACGGATGAACTATTGGAAGACTTCGATCTCCGGATCGCGGAAAAACAAGCAAGCATCGAAGTCTCCGACCTTTGCGTGGTCCAGGGAAACAGGGGTCAGCTTCGACAGGTCTTCCATAACCTGTTTAGTAATGCATTAAAGTTCATTTCGCCAGATAGGCCTCCCGTGATAAAGATCAAGATGAGAAAATCGAACCCCAAAGAATTTGATATTCCAGCGCACAAGCCCTCCGAATATTGCCTGATTACAGTCAGCGACAATGGGATAGGATTCGAGCAGGAATATGCTTCATCGATATTCAGTCTTTTCGAAACCCTGAATCCTAAAACTGACTATGAAGGCTCAGGAATAGGACTCGCCATTGCTAAGAAGATCATTGATAAACATCACGGCTTTATTTGGGCGAAAAGTACAATGGGTGAAGGCGCCGAATTCAACGTTCTTTTACCATTTAAGCAACCCTTATAAATTGCTAAAAGCCATTTTTGTTAATGATGGCTAGGACCGTGACCAACACTTTTATTCACTTGTTTTACCTCGGCTTTTTTTCCGCGAGCTGAAATCATGTCTCTTCTCGGCATTGCATCCACTGTCCGACTTAGTCACTATTCTTCAAGTGAAAACTTGTTGCCGACTGCCGGTTAATTTGTAGTTTCAATAATCCAAACAGTATCGAACTAGCAGGAACTATCCCGATCAAGTGATATTAACCAATATTGATCCCAATGAAAACAAAAACCCGAGCAATTCTTAATGCTTTATTGATTGCCATCTTCATCGGACTGGCTTCATGCGCAAGCCAGGAAACCGAATCAGAAGATAGAACAACTCAGCTTGACGCGCTCGCAATTCAATATGTGCGCTTAGGCCTTGCGATAGGACAATACGATTCGGACTTTGTCGATGCGTATTATGGACCGGATTCTTTAAAACCCAGGACATCAGCATCGATGTCTTTTCCCAAAGACAGTTTTCTCACAGAAATAAGTAGCCTGAGTGCCGCCCTGAGTTCCCTTGAAGCGCGCAACCATGATACGCTAACAACTCGTGCTAAATGGATTAACGCTCAACTTAAGGCGTTTGAAAGAAGGGTCAAATTATTTGGAGGTGATTCCGCCTCGTTTGAGGTAGAGTGCAAAGAGTTGTATGGTGTCACACCACCACAATATGATTCCAATCATTTTAAGAAAATTGTTCAGACACTCAATGACATTCTACCAGGAAAAGGAGCCGTAAACATCAGATTTCAGAAATTAGCAAATCGATTTGTGATACCTCCCGCTAAACTCGACACCGTCATCAAAGCCGCAATCGCTGAAAGTAGAAAGCGTACCCAACAATATTTCAAATTGCCTGAAACCGAAAGTTTTAATCTGGAGTTCGTCACCGACAAACCCTGGGGAGGCTACAACTGGTATAAGGGAAACTATAAAAGCCTCATCCAGATCAATACCGACCTTGATATTCTTATCGACGATGTCATTGACGTAGGTAGTCACGAAAGTTACCCCGGACACCATGTTTATAACATGTTGCTGGAGAAAAATCTTTATCGGGACAAAGGGTGGGTGGAGATCTCGCTGTATCCTTTGTTCAGTCCGCAGTCTTTTATTGCAGAAGGTAGCGCCAACTACGGGATTGCTTTAGCGTTTCCGGGCAAAGAAAAAGTGCGTTTCGCCAGCGAAGTACTTTTACCGCTGGCCGGCGTGGACACAGCGGGTATTGATCGTTATTTTAGGGCGCTTGAGCTTACCGAACAACTCAACTATGTCATGAATGAAGTAGCAAGAGGACTTCTAAACAAAACCATGAATAACGCTCAGGCTACCCACTGGCTTAAGAACTTTTATCTTATGGACGATGATAAAGCAAAAAAATCCATCAGCTTTATCCGGAAGAACAGAAGCTATGTAATCAATTATAATTATGTCAAAGATCTT
>CAMLER010000403.1 GCA_946478915.1 uncultured Chryseolinea sp. | reverse complement strand
GGACCAACTGAACTATTTGTTGCATAGGCGTAGAACAAACCATCGTGGCCTCTTATTACTGTTGGATCCGGAAAATTTAAATTGTATACGGGATTGGTATATGTTGACTGCGCATCACAGTGGTGAAGAATAAATATTATCAAAGATAGAAAACCCCTCATGTTCATCACTTTTCGGATGGGACTAATAGAACCTCACCTTCCTTTACAGGTTCACCAAACATCGGCAGTCCGTCGGAACCCCAGGTAAATTTCTGCGCACGGGGCGAGCGTTGTCTTCCACAACCTTGATCTGGCTCGCTGTTTGCGTGGTACAGGATCCAATCCTCCTTCCCGTCGGGCGATTTAAAAAATGAATTATGTCCCGGAGCGTACACGCTATTTTCTGCGGATTGTTTAAATACGGGCTGCGAATGTTTTTTCCATGACGCAGCATCCATCAAATTACTTTTGCTTGAAGTAATAAGCATTCCAAGCGCGTAAAAATCTGTCCAGCATCCACTCGCTGAATAAATTATAAAAAATTTATCCTTATGCTGCAGCACTTGTGGTCCTTCATTCACGGCAACATGTGGAGGATTGTCAGGGTCATTTAGATCGCCGTGTCGTTCCCATTGAAGGTCGGGCTGCGAAATCTTTACCCGCTCTCCTTTGATCGTCCAGGGATTTTTCAACCTCGCTATATACAAGTCCTGGCGTCCATTCGTGTCGCCCTCCCAACCTGACCACACCATGTACATTTTTTTCTTATGACTAAACACTGAACCATCAATCGCCCATTTGTCTGACGGATCAGAGATCTTTCCTTTGAATGTCCATTCGCCTTCCAACGGGTTGGCTGATGCATTTTCCAGAACATACAATCGATGGTTTTCATTTTTTCCATCGTCGGCGGCAAAATAGACGTACCATTTTCCTTTTATGAAATGAATCTCCGGCGCCCAAATACCCTTTGAATAGAGTGTACCTTGCGGTGGAGTCCATATGGTCTTTCGCTCAGCAGTTTTCAGATTTGCCAGACTCTCCGTTTTCCAAATATCTATCCGATCACCCAATGTATTGGTGTAATAGTAATATCCATCCTTATGTATGCTCCATGGATCAGCTCCCGACGGTAATAAGGGGTTTGTAAAAGTATCCTGCCCTAATGCCGAAAAACTTAAAGCAGTTAAGGCAAAAATAAAATTGAATCGGGCTTTCATCATATCATTCTGGCTTTCAGTTTTAGTTACTTGTTTTCAAATGACGATGGTGCGTGTAGACTTTCAGTGATCTTGACCGGAGTTCCAAAATCCGGTGTACCATCTTTTTTCCAATAGAACTGTTGCATGCGAGGTGATCGCCGATGATCACACCCTTGGCCCGGTCCTGCGTTGGCATGGTATAATATCCAATATTCCTTTCCGTCCGGTGATTTGAAGAACGAATTGTGACCTGGTGCATAAACACTATTTTCCGCCGATTGGTGAAAAACGGGGTGGGGAGATTTGGTCCAGGAAGATGTTTTCATCAGGTCAGAATTTCCATTGGCCGTAAGTAGCCCCAGTGAATATTCGTCGGCCCAACAAGCACTGGCGGAATATACAATGAACACTTTACCGCCATCCTTAGTAAGAAATTGGGGTCCTTCCAGGATTTGTCTTCCGCCAAATTTTTCCCATTCTTTATCTGGCTTGGCGATTTGAACCTGTTGATCGGATAATGTCCAGGGGTTTTTCATCTTTGATATGATTAATACGCTTTGTGGTCCGACATATGCTGAATACAAGAAATAACGGTTACCCTGGTGCTCGAATACAGATCCATCAAGACCGGAATACTGTGTATTAACCTTACCCCTGTCGGTCCATACTCCTTTCATTGGGTCTGGCGATTTGTTCTCCAGGACAAAGACAAATCGTGAAGCATCGCCATCGTTGTTAACATCAGTTGCAGTATAATACAGATACCATTTTCCATCGAGGAAATGGAGCTCGGGTGCCCATATTGCCTTCGAATTGGGGCCGGTTTTTGGAGGGCTCCACACCGTCACAGGGGTAGCTTCTTTGAGTTTATGTAGATGTTTTGTTCTCCGAAGACTGATCTTATTTCCAAGCGTATTGGTATAATAATAGTATCCATCTTTGTAAATGACCCACGGATCTGCCCCTGAATTTAGCAACGGGTTGGTGAAGGTGGATTGACTGAAACCACCGTACCCCGCGACAACAAAAAAATAAAACATCAACCTCTTCATTTCTCAATTATTATTTTGGTTGTTAACTCTTTCTGGTTTGTCTTAATATGCAGCAAGTAGATTCCTGATGCAAGGTCTTTGGTGTCGACAAACACGGAATTGTCCGATGTCCCAACACCTTGATATACAACCCTTGAAAGTAAGTCGCACAAAACAACTTCCATGACGACGGCTTCGGAGGATACTTCAGAAATGGTAAAAGCATTTTTCGCCGGATTAGGAAAAACAGCAATTCCTGAACTAGGATTCTTTTCTTTCGACTTAACGACTTCTTCTGCCTCTTCGATGCTCCATTGTTGATTATCGGACTCCGACCAAGTCTGTTGCAGGATATTGCCACCTGAATTCGATAATACAGTCAATGCTTTATTACTATTCCGCGCAACCAGTCTGTAATATCCATTTTCAAGCTCCTCGACCTTCCACTGCTGGCAGTGCGCACCATTTGGCGCCCACATGTGAACGTTGGCCATCTCATCTGTTGAACAACCGGCCACATCCAAGGCCAGACCACCGCGAACAGATGTAAGAACGAAATAGCCATCATCTGTTGCCTGAATATTCCACCGTTGACAGTCCTTACCTGACCAATCGGATTGTATGGCATTAGCGCCAAGTGACGGCGAACATTCTCCGACACTAAGTACTTTCCCATTTCCTCTTGATACCAGCTTATAGGTATAATTTTTTAACAGCTCAGATACAGGCATATCTATTTCGCCCGAAGGTGCATCGAATTCTTCGCCGGCTAATACAGGCTGTCCCAGGTTTGGCGTTCCGTCAGCATTCCACCGTATCATCTGCGCGCGAGTCGTCCTGCTGTAATCGCATGCGCCTGCCGATACCGTTGTCGCATGATATGTATTCCAAATTTCTGTTCCATCGGGAGATGAAAAGAAAGCATTGTGGCCTGGTCCATATGCAGATGCGGACGAATTGCTGACGAAGACCGGATTTGGTGATTTTGTCCAGGAAGATGGATCCAGCGGATCATTAGAGATATCCATACTAAGCATCCCTACGGCGTAGTCATCAGTCCAACATCCGGACGCAGAATAGAATAAAAACAGTTTGCTGCTGTTCTGCAGTGCCGTTGGTGCTTCATTAACCTCACCATTACGCTCCCACAGATATTGGGGACTTGATATCATCACGCGTGGTCCGGTCAAAGTCCAGGGATCACTCATTTCGGAAATAAAAATATGCTGCACGGTGTTTGTACCATCGATGTGACCCGACCAGGAAAAATATTTCTTATCTCCAAGCTGAAAGAAAGATCCGTCAATTGCCCAAAAATTTTCACTTGGGTGAAAGATCTGTCCTTTGTCAACCCATGTGCCTGCAACGGGATCGTCTGCTGTATTTTCGATTACCCAGGTGCGTTGAGAAGAAAGGTCCGGACTATTACCCGCCGTGTAATATACATACCAAACGTCGTCAATGCGATGCAACTCGGGAGCCCAGAAATTGCAACATGGTCCGCCCGACGGCGCGGTAAACGCTTCGATTGCTGGCGCAAATTTTAATGAATTTAAAGTTGCTGCTTTCCTGATTGTAATATTTGAACCCGTTGTTCCTGTAAGGTAATAATGACCATTGTGATATGTAATGTGTGGATCAGCCAGGTCGCTGATTGGATTAGAGTAGGTCTGCGCCTCAATATCAACCATAATCATCATTCCGAAAATGATTAATGATTTACTCACTATTTCTCCCCAAATTTTCATCATCAATCAATTAAGTATAAAGGCGACCACGAATAAGGTGCATCAGTAGTATTTCCAGAGAGAGGCTCAATATAGTCATGCTGACTTCCTGTTGAAGTTTCGAACACCACTGCGTGGAAACCAATGCGCTCATTGGTTTTAGGTTGATGTTTCAAGGCCGCCCAAGGAACTGCAAGTCGTATTTGGTATCCGTTAATAGTTCTTTTGGATGATGATTTGATTCCGGTTGGAGCCCAATCAGACCAGGAACGGTCCTTTCCCTGCCTATAAACACATTTCCCTCCTGCTGTGACAATGATCGAAAAAATATTCTCATCAGGAAGTTGAAGGGACAAATTTTTAGGATCTAGATAGAAGCCGATCGCATCATCTCTTGAAACATCGCCGGAAGTATCAAAAACTTTTTTATCGTTTACCTCGGCTGTTAAATACAATGCATCTGAATCCCATAACGTGTTGATCTTTACTTGTGTTGATCCATATCCGCCAATAAAAACATCGGGTTGGCTCGATGTACTCTCCGTTGCATCAACGTCTGCACTACCGGTTCTGCGTGATGAAAAGATTTCGGGAATTAAATAACCCTTAATCATCCATACTGCAGTTCGACCGAAAGCGTTTGTGGAGGTTAATGCAATAAGCGTCGTATCGTTTTCAACACAAATTGAATTCCACAAAGCTGTTTTAGAAGGGTCGGAAATATAGAAGGGAATACTCTTTCGATTGAAATTTTTTCCTTCAGAATTTCCGATCGCAACAATCATATCACTTCTATCCCATTTGAAATCCTTACGCCGTTCATTGCTTTGATAGGACAGTATGACATTGCCCGACGGCAGTTGCCGTATGTACGGAGCACCGGCGTACTTTCGGGCTGGTATTGAATCGGTTGGGGCCATTGGATGTTCGCGACAACCATTGGACCCCGACACAGGCGCATTGCTCCAACTGTTCGACAATGTAGTACGAATAATAGCAGGCTTAAACTCCCTTCCACTTATGCCATTATCCTCGATGGCGACAATTATTTCGTTTTTGTTTTTCAACAAGAGTGGAACCGGCATTCCATCGCGATGACCACTTCGAAAACTTACTGTCTGACCGGGTGACCATGTATCACCATCGTTTACCGACCGAAACATTGTTATCTCCTGTTCGTCACTTTGTGTATAGGGACCCTCGTTGGCTATATACAGTTGAATTTCGCCTGCAGGAAGTTGAATTTGGGCCGGTTCCCAGCATCCGTTGCCAAACTCGAACCCGGCCCTGTAAACTTCCACAGGACTGGACCAA
>CAMLER010000402.1 GCA_946478915.1 uncultured Chryseolinea sp. | reverse complement strand
CATTTACTTTTTGAAGCTCTGCATTTTTTTGATTTGCAAAATTCTCTTTCTGAATTAATTCGTTCTCGGATATTTTGTTAAGACTCATCTGGAAATAAATCGCCAGAACAGAAATAGTAAGCGCTACGAAATAGTTAAAAACAAAACTCATTTTGATATAAAAATCGGATGGCTTTCGCGTCTCTATAAATTCAATTTCACCCAGGTATGCAAGGAGGAACAGTGCTGTGGTCAACCCAATAAGCATCATTCCCGATTTGTGGTCTTCGAATGCCAGAATAGCGAACGAACCAATGCCCGCAGGTATAAAGAAGAGAAAAACTCCGGTTTCTATAGGATCAATCAATGCTGACCAAAACACCACGAGATTCATGGTAACTATCAGGGTAAGTTTTGCAGCTTTATACTTTTTCCGCCTTAACAAAAGAAGTGACGTGACAGACATCAGGAACAAAAATGCATAGCTTGGCAGTGCATAATAAACCTGATTTGACATGTCGAAGGTTGCATACATACCCGCCACTGCGATGCAGATCAGGGCGAGGTATCCGGTAAGCATCAGACGTTTGATCTCTGACCTGGAAGCAGTGACTTCCCTGCCAAGGAAAAAATGTGTGAACATAAATTTTGGAGCCAACCGTAAGAATTAAACCTCAATTTACTAAAAATGTAAAATAAAGCTCGTTGCCATCAGGTGTGCTCCTTAAAAATCATGCTCCAGATATATGATGTGAAGGGAGTTTCGGGAAAGGAAATGCCGGCGGCCTCCCAAAATGAAACCAGAATGGCAAATAATATTACATCCCTGTTTTCTGTTAAAAGTTTTACTGTATCACAAGAGCACAGTACATAATTTTATTTGATGAAACCATCAGTCCTTCTTTTCAAATCCCTGACACTGGCTGTACTTGTGGGAGCCTTGTGTGGATGCGACGGAAGCACAACGTACCAAGTTCGGACAGAAACCGTAAGTATAGATTCGGTGAGCGAAATTGTGGTTGTCGATGACTCTTTGGTGAGACCTATTCTTTACAGGAACATTTCAGGATTGGATGAGTTGCCGTTTTACCAGGCAAAGACAAAATTCATTTCAGCAATTTTGCCTTCTATTCTGGTAGCGAAGCACCACGTTCACAACACAAAAATGAAGGTTGAAAAACTTCGCGCAAGATCGACGTGGACAAAGTCAGACTCGTTGTACTATCAGGAAGTAAGACGACGGTATAAAGCGAAAAATATTGATGATCTCATCAATCGGCTGGTCACATTACCCAACAGTGTTGTCCTCGCGCAAGCTGCTATTGAAACAGGGTGGGGTGAATCTCGTTTTTTTATTCAGGCGAGCAACCTCTTTGGTATTTGGTCTTATGATGAGAACGAATCGAGAATTGCAGCAGGAAAAACCAGAAGCGATAAAACCATATACTTGCGGTCCTATAATGACATGTCCGGATCGATCACAGACTATTTTGACGTTCTCGCGAGACACCATGCGTACAGGAAGTTGCGCGACGCCCGGCAGAACACATCAAATCCTTATGTTTTAGTAAATCATCTAAGAAATTACTCAGAGCGTAAAGACTGGTACACCCGGCAATTAAAACGAGTTATCCGACAGAACAAACTTACGAAGTATGATAGCTACAGGCTTGACCCGTCCTATCTGATAATGGAATAATGTTTTGATCACACGATTGCATTACCGATTAGGCAGTCCGTTGTGATCTCTTGCCGAACTATCAAACTTTCTTCTCAATAATCGTAACTGATTTTTTTCTTTCACGTTCGCAGAAGTAGCCTTACACTTCGCGACTGCAACACTTCGGATTCTTGTTTTACAGACCGAAGCACCTAAACTGATCTGGTTTAAAATAACAAAACTGAAACTGTTTTTTCTCCGTATAAATGAGAAGTTTTGCAATGATATTCTCAGGAAATGAAGCGAAAAGCATTTCTCACATTCGGAGTGATTCTGGTTTTTGCCATACTTGCTATCCCACACAGCTTTCCGGAAATCGGAGCGCAGGAGATCATGGGGGAGGTAGCATGCGTGGTGAAAAGAAGTGTGCAGAAGTTAATGGAGCACTTTCGATCCTTTGCGTTGCAGCCTTAAAAAAATTCAACTACTAAAAATCTGCGGTTGTGAAAAAGGATCTGTTGGTACCATATATAGCCCTTGCAGCCATATGTATCATTTGGGGTACAACGTATCTAATGTTGCGTATTGCTGTTCTGCACTTCCCACCTTTTCTGTTCGTGGTGATTCGTCAGATCATTGCGGGTTCGTTACTCGTTGGCTTCATGGTTTTGAGTGGCAGAACCGGCTGGCCAGATATTCGGAATATAAGAAGGCAAGCGATTGCTGGCTTCTTTATGATTTCACTCGGAAATGGGTTAGTGGCGTGGGCTGAAGTATTAATTCCCAGTGGAGTTGCTGCTATTCTGTGTTCACTGATGCCCGTAGTTGTAATTCTGATAAACATTGGGCTTAACAAAGAGGAGCGGCCTACGGTACCCATATTCGCTGGTGTTCTGGTGGGATTGATAGGAATCATCATGATATTCGGCGAGCACCTTGAAGCGTTTTCGAGACCTGAATACCAAACCGGGATCGCATTGATCTTTGTTGCGGTATTAGCGTGGGCTGGCGGAAGTGTATGGATAAAGAAACAAGGAAATGATGGAGATGCGTTTGTAAATGCCGGACTTCAAATGTTCTTTGGTGGTATTTGGCTAATTCCATGTACACTATTGTTTGATAACCTTACGTCGGTGACATGGACCATTGAAGCTTTTTATGCGCTCATTTATCTTGTGCTGATCGGATCGGTGGTCGCCTACGCATGTTACACATACGTATTGAGAAACCTACCGATGACTATCGTATCGCTATATGCCTATGTTAATCCGATCGTTGCCGTTGTTCTTGGATGGCTTGTCCTTGACGAGAAACTCAATATGCAAATTGGCATAGCCATACTTGTAACAGTAACCGGCATCTATATTGTCAACCGCGGCTACCAGATTGGAAGATATTGGAAACAACAATTTTCACGATGATACGCAACATAGACCCTGTATTATTTCATACGACTGACTGGAGTTCGGTTCCGGCAATTGAAGATAAAGGAAAGAGCGGAACTGCGAAATGGCAAGCTATCCAGTTCGGCCAGGTCAGAGTTCGCCTTGTAGAGTATTCCGAGAATTACAAGGCAGATCAATGGTGCAATGCAGGCAGGGTTTTTTATTGTCTCGATGGAGAAATGACTGTCGAGCTTTCAGATGGGAGGGCATTTCAGTTGACAAGAGGAATGAGTTACGAAGTCATGGAAGGAACAAGCGAACACCGATTGTATTCGAATGGTGGCGTTAAGGCGCTCATTATGGATGGGCCGTTTCTTAAACCAGAAAAACGTAACTTCAATCCATGGAAAATGTAACGCTAGAAATGATTGAATACCGGCAGGAGCACCAGCCGTGGTTCGAAAAATTTAATCGTCAGTGGATAGAAGAGTATTTCTGGATGGAGCCAATCGATTTTGAAGTCCTCCAGCATCCCGACGAATACATTATTAGTAAGGGTGGAAAGATACTGGCTGCCCTTTGTAATAAAGAGATAGCTGGAACAGTTGCTTTGAAATACGTCGATCCGAAAACTTACGAATTCACAAAAATGGCAGTGGATTCCCGGTTTCGCGGAATGAAGGTAGGGCAAGCGTTGGGCGAAGAAGCAATTAACAAAGCTAGAAACCTGGGTGCGTCGAAAATTATTTTGTATTCGCACACGGTGCTGGTTCCGGCGGTGCAGCTTTACCGAAAGCTCGGCTTCGTGGAAGTTCCTGTCGATGGACCCTATAAGCGCAGCAATATCAAAATGGAATTGACCCTATAGTAATTTAATGTTGAAAGGTCCAAAAAGAAATTCCGGTAGTGAATTTCAGTATTCGACGAGAGTAGCGTCACCTGCCGATGCGGAGATTTTGGCAGAAGTCGGAAGAAAAACATTTAGCGAAACGTTTTCCGCAGCAAATACTGCCGAAAACATGAGATCATACCTGGAAAAAACGTTTGCGGTGGATCAGGTACAAAAAGAGCTAGAAGACCCGCAGTGCAGCTTCATTCTGATGTATGACAATGAAAAGATCGCAGGATATGCAAAAATAAGGAGACGGGATACCGATAAAAATGGTATCAGAAAGCTGGAGATCGAAAGAATATACGCTGACAAGGAATACATTGGAAAAAAAGCTGGCAAAACATTAATGCAAGCTTGTCTTGATACAGCTCGCAACGAAGGCTATAAGACGGTGTGGCTAGGGGTCTGGGAACATAACGAAAGGGCCATTTCCTTCTATGAGCAATGGGGTTTCAAAACAACCGGTGCTCACCCCTTCGTTCTTGGAGAAGATGTACAAATAGACCTGATCATGGAGAAGACACTGGACGAAAATCCAAATGAAAACACATCGCTATAATATTCGAACAATATGGACCGGAAATAACGGGCAAGGAACCCGTGACTATAAATCCTACGATCGCTCACATGTAATTAAAATCGAAGGCAAAACCGATATCCAGGGATCGTCGGATCCTTCCTTTCGCGGTGACCGAGACAAGCATACTCCGGAGGACCTATTTGTCAGCACGCTATCAACCTGTCATATGCTATGGTACCTTCACCTCTGCGCTGTGAACGGCGTGATCGTATTGGAATATAACGACAACGCTATTGGTGTGATGCAAGAGCAAGCGGACGGGAGCGGGCAGTTCACGAACGTAACGCTAAAACCTGAGGTGCTGGTAGCGGAACATCACATGATTGACAAGGCCAACGAATTGCACCGGGATGCACATAGAATGTGTTTCATTGCAAACTCCGTGAACTTTGAAGTTATGCACGAACCTACTGCTTTTTGTGCGCAAAGAGTATAGCCAAATATACCCCATGGAAAAAATACAATGGTTTAACCGTGTTTTTACTTTTGGCGCACCGCGTGGAATGCTACCCTTTTACCTTGAGCGGCTGGACGGCACAATCGCGCGTGTTGAGAAAAAAGTGAAGGGAGTTTCCGAAGTTGTATTGTCAACAAGGTTAGATAATAAATGGTCCATAAAAGAAAATATCGGCCATCTGGCGGAGGTCGATGAAATTGCGGGCAAGAGGATCAGCGAAATGATATCTGCTATTTCACCGATGTCGCCAGCTGTTTTCGAACCAAGACCCTATCACGAATGGCCAATAGCAAAAGTCCTTGCGTATTT
>CAMLER010000401.1 GCA_946478915.1 uncultured Chryseolinea sp. | reverse complement strand
ATAGCAAAAGACAAACCGATTTTTTTCAAAAAGTCACGCCTGCTATTTTCTGAAGATATCGCTTGATGATCCCTTTGGTCTGCTGACAACACGCCAGCATCGCATGTATTACAACCACACTGCGTCGGATGTATCACCATATTTTCTTCCGTAATTTTATTATTTGCTTCTATGCTTCGCTCCATGCTTTCACTCCCTATTTTAGATAATACATTTCTTTGAATCCGGATTTGTTCGGGAATTCTTAGTCTTTGTTTGTAATCAAGGCCTTCCTGATTTTTCATTTATATATAATGTAAACCTGAATCTGACAAAGAAGGTATAGTGATACTTTGTCAAGTTCAAAAAAATAAGAATAAGCACGATGGGTTAATGGCAGTTGTTAACGCCTTATACCTTAATCGATATTCCTATACCCTTTCTTAGAATTTTGAAGGACACCAGAACGTAGGACTAATAACAACTATCAATATTTAAATATAATACACTTGTTTTCATCATTTCAAAAATCAAAGGTCGGATTCGTGGCTTCCAGTTTCAGTGACTTTAGTTACAAAGGTGTGTAAAGTAGCCTCTGTGACAATCATCACTGACAAGTACGCTCAGTAAGCCCACCTTTGCTCTTTAAATAAAGCTTATGAAGAGACAAAAGTTTATGATTACTGTCATTGTACTGGCCGTAGCGGCAGTTGTGGCGGCATTTGGTTTTCGGAAGTCGTTCGCAGTGAAGCCATTGCTTCCTGTAGAGTTGGTAAATTCCGACAATCAGCCCATTGCATTTGAAAGTTTAAAAGGTAAGGTAGTTTTTGTAAATAACTGGGCGAGCTGGTGTCCGCCGTGTATTGCAGAAATGCCTTCTATACAGGAATTGAAAGGTAAATTAAAAGGTGTTGATGTGGAATTTGTCATGGTTTCCTTCGATGAGGACCGTGAAAAGGCAATGAAATTCATGACAAAACGCAAGCTTGATTTTAATGTTTACTTTCCAGGTCAGGAGTATCCATTCATGGTCTCATCGATTCCTGCGACATTTATTATTGATAAGAATGGAAACACTGTAGCGAAGCATATTGGGATGGCTGATTATAGTGGTGATGAAATTGTCAATCAATTAAAAGCGCTGGCCAATGAATAGTGTGGTTGTATCACGGAGCAGTATAATCGTGCTCAGGGTAATGCTGAGTGGCATTTTCCTGGTGGCGGGCCTTAACCATGTCATAGTCCCGGAGGGTGTCGCAAAACGTTTGATTGCGTCGTCAATGTATGGGTTCTTTCCAACTTTCGTTGATCCGCAAGTTTTAGTTATTGCGGTCGGTCTTGGCTTACTGATAGGAGGCCTGCTGCTCATCTTCAATCAATTCACCCGTCCAGCCGCAATACTTCTCTTTGTATTGCTTGTACCCATTACTGTTTCCGTTCAATTGCAGGGATTGGAAACAATAGGTCCGCTTTTTAAGAATGTAGCAATAGCGGGTGCGTTGCTATTTTTTATTTTCAATCAGTTTGACAAGAATAGAGAAATAAATTATGATGAAAAGAATTAGTCTAACCACTGGCTTATTGATTTTAGTTTCCGTTCTGTTTGTAAATGCGCAAACGAAAAATGACGGCAAATATGTGTTCTTAATTTCCAAAGTAAATTATCTTAAAGCCATCGAGGACGCTGTACGGCAATCAGATGCTGAAGGTGTCAAGTTATCTGAAGCGCGAGTAATATTGTGTGGCGAGTCCGTTAAAGCACTGGCGGAGGAACATTCTGTTGTAAAGATGGCATTAACAAATCCTAAGATAAAGCTTGTGGCGTGTGGTCTTTCGCTTGAACAGATGGCTGTTGATCCGAAGCTGCTTCCAAGCCAGGTTGTGACAGTTAGGAACGGTATACTGGAATCATTGAAGCTTGAGAAGGATGGCTATATTAAATTTGACTTGTAATTATAAATCAGATTAATGAAGAAGAAGGGTTTTCTCACGAGAACCCTTCTTTTTGTTCATTACCTTTGCGCTTAATCAATGTGGTAATTTCTCCCGCAGCACTCCGTATACCCACGTTCCCGCAATAGCGCTTAACAGCGTGACCGCCACAACAACGAACCCGCTACCGATCTGCGCGAACAACGGTCCTGGACATGCGCCCGTAAGCGCCCATCCCAATCCGAAGATCAGTGCACCAATAACATTTCCCCAATGAAATTTCTTTTCATGGAATATTACGGTCTCATTCTGTACCGTCCTAACGTTAAATTTCTTTATCAGCCACACGGAGATCATTCCAACAATGACCGCAGTACCTATTACCCCATACATATGGAAGGAATGGAGTCGAAACATTTCCTGAATGCGGTACCAGGAAATGATCTCGGCTTTGACGAATACAATTCCGAAGACGACCCCAAGGATGAGGTACTTTAAATTTGAGATCACCAGACTTTCTCTTTCAATCTGGTCATTTGGAGCCTCACATTCAATTGGATGCGAGAGTTGAACTGGTTTATTAACTTCTAAATTTTTCATCTTTGAAATTTTTTATCCGATGATTGACATGATCCATGGAAATACAAAGTGCACCATTGCGAAACCTCCAACCATGAAGCAGCATGTCGCAACCAACGACGGCCATTGCAACGTAGACAGTCCCATGATCGAATGACCGGAAGTACATCCTCCAGCGTAGCGAGTTCCAAACCCGACAAGGAATCCTCCGATAACGAAGAAGATCAGGCCTTTTAGGCTAAAGAGATTTTCAATGTTAAAGATTGAGGAAGGCATCAGGTTATGATCGACCTGAATGTTTAATGCCTCCAGATCTTTAACAGTTTGTGAAGCAACAGCAATTGGATCAGGGTTGCTCAAGAGCTGCGTCGCTACCAGACCTCCAACAAAAATCCCGGCGACAAAAAACAAATTCCATGCTTCTTTTTTCCAGTCGTATTTAAAGAAGGAAACATTTCCGGGAATACACGCGGCACAAATGTGCCTGAGTGACGATGATATACCAAAGTGTTTGTTTCCAATTAATAGTAACGCCGGAACTGTAAGCCCTATCAATGCGCCTGCTACATACCACGGCCATGGTTGACGAATAATTTCTAACATATGGTTTTTAATGAAATGTAAGATTAGATGTTGCTAAGATCTTTGGTATCCGAGGTCATAATGATGATTTGTTTTCGGTGCTTTCCTTTTTTCTCCCAGAGAAAGAGTTGACTAAAAGGATACCGAAAAGACCTCCGTATATGCTGCTGTTAATGGGTGAAGAGGTAATGGCACACGTTTCCGAATTACAACCGATAAAGTACCAATAAGTAAAACCAGCTGCCGCACCTACAATAATTCCAATTATCCATTTAAGATATTTCATGATCTTTTTTCGATTAATAATTAAGCTGTAAAAAGTATTTCTTTGCTGATGATATAAAGACCCATGGCTAGCACAAACCACCCAAACGCAGGTTTCAATTTTTCATTAGAGATGTGTTTAGATATCAGCGTTCCCACTATGATTCCGATAGTTGCAAGCCCAGCAAATATTAGCATGAACGGGAAGTCGAGCTGAAGGTCAGATCCGAGATCGCCGGTAAAGCCAATCAATGATTTCAATGCAATAATGAGAAGAGAAGTTCCCACAGCCTTCTTCATGCACAATCCTCCGAAAAGCACGAGCGCTGGAATAATCAGGAATCCGCCACCCGCACCAACAAGCCCGGTTATCGCTCCGACACCGATGCCTTCGGCGACGATCAGCGGAAAATTATAGCTGACCTTTTTTTCGCAATCCAGCACTTCCCTTTTACTTCTTCTAATCATTGAAAGCGCTGCCAGGACCATGAGTACAGAGAATACAATGAGCACGAAAATACTTTTCGTTATTAGTAGTTCTCCAATTGAGAAAACAGGGTCGGGAATGATGGGAACGACAAACTTGCGGACTGCATACACGGATACAATTGACGGAATGCCAAAGATCAATGCAGTCTTAATATCAAGGTTGCCTTTCTTGAAATGCGAGTATGAGCCAATCAGACTTGTAACACCTACAACGAAAAGCGAGTAAGAAGTTGAAAGGAGAGGACTAATTCCGAACAGGTACACAAGAATGGGAACAGTGAGTATAGATCCACCGCCACCGATCAACCCAAGTGAAAGTCCCATCAGAACTGACGCCACAAAGCCCACGATCTCCATAAATAGCATTTCTAATTTGCAGTACAAAATTAGATCTACTATCAGGAGCAATCAGTAACTATAGTCACATAGCCTCGAGAATCTTGATCTTATTTCTGCCTAACGAAATTTTGTTGTCGCGCTCCAGTTGCTTAAGCAGGCGCGACACCACCTCACGGGCAGTGCCGAGTTCGTCTGCCAGTTGCTGATGTGTCAGATTTAGTTCGTCGGTCTTGAGCATTTTAACTTTCGTTTTCAAAAGCTCATAAAGTCTAACATCCATCTTTTGAAAGGCGATTGCATTCACTACCGACAAAAGTTCTTCGAATCGTCTGTTGTATAGCTCGAAAATAAACTGAGTCCACTGCGGGTTCTCGCGAACCAGATCTATGGCCTTATGTACCGGCAAAACCAATACTTCGGCCTTTTCTTCAACGACCGCTTTAATTTTACTTGTTCCGTTGCAGGTGGCACCGAGAAATGACATAACACAACTTTCACCAGGCTTTATGTAGTACAACAGCATCTCCCGGCCCTCTTCGTCAACCTTGAAAACCTTTATCGACCCATTCAGAACAATGGGTACAAATTTGATGTAATCGTTTTCATCGATGAGCACCGTATCAGGAGCAAAGGTTTTGATCGTACCTTCTTTTTTGAGTTTTTCAAGAAGTGTAGAGCTGATCGAGAATTCAGCCGGTTCAAGGTCGGTGGTTGTCATATTTCTGGCAAATAAGTATTTAGAACACGAATTTTGTAAAGTTAATTCATAGGACAGACGCTTTCGCTCGGACTGAGCGATCTCATTATACCTGTAACTAATTGAAACACAAAGATGAACAAAGACTTAGTCCTTCGCGAATATCTCGCCATCGAACGAACGAAGCTGGCGAATGAAACGACACTGCTTGCTTATATCAGAACAGGACTGTATTTCCTGGTAGCAGGTTCTACTCTCGGTCCCGTTGTGAAGAGTTCTTTTTGGACCATTGTTGGGCCGCCGGTCATTGTTGTCGGGCTTCTTATAATGGCGCTTGGTTTGGTGCGGTACTTCCGGTTGAGAAGGGCAATTGAGGCAAGCAAGAAGAACATTGGTAATTCGTCAGAA
>CAMLER010000400.1 GCA_946478915.1 uncultured Chryseolinea sp. | reverse complement strand
TAGAACACGCGGTACAAGTCAGACTCTAACCTCCGTCCACCAGTAAGAAAATATAACGCACCATCGGGACCGATTACGCCATCGGTTAGAGGAAGTGGTGAACCGGAGATAAATTCCTCTGCCTTCGCTTCATACGATGCGCCCTTTGGGGTGAGTTGTATCGCGTATATAATGCCAAAGCTCCAATCGAATGCAAATAATGACTTGCGATATTTCTCTGGAAAGCTTGCTGTTGTTCCATAGATCAAGTTTGTTGGAGAACCTTGTCCAATATTTAACACAGGTGGAAGATTGTCAGGATACGCCGGCGACCATTTTCCGTTCCCCGTGCGCCAGCCATATTCACTTCCACTAACGACATGGCAAACGCGGGTGGGACGATACCAGGGCATACCAAAATCCCATTCCATATCTGAGTCATAGGTAAACAGATCTCCGGATTCGTTAAAAGCGATATCGAATTGGTTGCGATATCCAGCGCTGACCAATTCCCAATGCTGGCCGAGGGAATCAATATGTGCAATCCACCCACCGGGAGCACCGCGATTGTTTGCGTGTCCCCGTGGATCTTTTATTTGAGGAAAGAGGTTGTCATCTTTCCATACGGGAGGAAGGCGGTATGAATCCATTTCAGGCAAGTCTGTATGATTGCCGGCTGCGATGTAAATGGATTTCTTATCTGGTGAAAGTACGATACTATGCGGACCGTGTTCCCCTGGCTCCCCCTTCATAGACTTTAGCAACGTTATCTTGTCAAACTGATCGTCACCATCGGTATCCTGCAGTCTGTACAAACCAGTGTTTTTATCAAAGTCCTTGTTACTATTATGATTGACCATAACGTATAGGCTATTGAACGCATAAAGCAGCCCTTGCGCATAGCCCATTCCAATTTTCAAAGTTGTTGTATCGCGCTGTATTGATTCATCGCTACCAACAATCAGCTTCTCGATTTTTGGAGCAGCGTTACTTCCAATGGGTGACAGCTCCAATCGGTACAGGGCTCCATATTGATCTGATGTGATCAATCTCCCTTTATTATCAAATGTCATCGATACCCATGACCCTTGCTCATTCGCCGAAGGGCTGTAGAGATGTTCCGCGCGAAAACCCTTCAGCAACTTTAACTTGTCCAGCTTGGCCTTTGGCGATAGTTGGTCGGCTCCAGTTCCAGCGTCTTGCTTGCAAGACGTTGCTATCAGGAAAGTGACAGAAAGAATAATAAATGCTTGTTTTTGGAATGACTTCCTGATCATAGTTATAATCTATCTAGTTTAGTTACAAGTTTTTCTCAATCGTGACCCAACGCAATCATCGTACACATGCACACATTCTTACGCCGTTAATTGAGTACCCATCGGATGAAAGAATGAGTAATATATATTAATCTCTTTTGAAAAAACAGATTCATAAGGTATTGGACTGAAATTATAGATCTGTCATGTACTATCACGCGATAAAGTGCTCAACAAATCTATTTGGACGACAACAAATTCTCAGCGCCGTCAGTGTATATTTTGCCTAAGCTTACGTAGCGGTAAAAAAGTACACAGCGGAAATTCACGCTGAGGGCCTGAGCTGGATGAAGATTCTCTGCCGATTCTTCACAGACTGCAGAATATTTATAAATGGAAATTACCAAATGATAATACAGAGCTGCCCGTCACTTTAATACGTTTTAACGGTATAGCTATAGTATATCCGTCCGACTATACTACTATACCGATCGACTTCCCGACGGATCGAACGAAGGCAGCTGCCTTCTCATATTCAATCGCCGAAGGCAAATGTTCAAGCATCAAAGGAATGTCTTTTAGTTTGCTGAGTTCCGTTAGATAAGCGCGATAATCCAGCTGACCCAAACCAGGGCGACACTCTTCCAGTTGCGTTGAATAAGAATCCTCTTTAAGGATAATATCTTTCCCATGGCAACTTCTGATATACTTCCCAAGTTTTGCAAAGCACTCCTTGATTACATCTGAATTTGAGTAATATGCTCTGGGACTGTTTACAATATTAACCGGATCCATATGAACGGCGAATTGTTTGTGATCAACGGCTTTGATTATGCGTAAGTAAGAATCGGCGGAGTCGGGAAAAATCCAGGGCATGAATTCGAGAGTAAAATAGGTCCGGGTTGGTTTCACCTCTGCAATGATCTTGCGCGTAACGTCGACGATCTGTTCAAAAGTGGTTTCTGAAAAATTTTCTTTATGCGGTCCTGCCCAATGTTGGGGATTCTTTGAACCACTGATGTTTACACAACAATTAGCCCCGATTCTCTCCGCCAGTGAGAGTGAGTCGACACATTTCTTAAGCGCCTGTTGCGCAACTGTAGGATCAGTGCTCAATGGATTGCTCCAAGCGCCCACCTCTGCAATAACGATATCTGCCTTCCTGGCTGCTGCACTATATGCGGTAATTAGATCTGAGCTGGCGCCTGGTTTGACCGGGCAATAAGCTGCGCGATACCCTAAATTTTTTAACGCAGCAATCCACGCGTCGGGACCATCGATGTTTTCAAATAATGGTCCGCCAAGCCGTACATTCGGACTTTGAATATTTGCAACTGACACATATGGAACAGCCGCAAGCGAAGATACAGCCAGGCAAGATTTCTTAACAAAGGACCTGCGATTCATAAATCAATTATTGTTTGAATTTAACTACTCTACTCCGCACGCTTTCGTGCCTCACGTAATTCGTCCCAAGTCCACGGAACCTTCCTGTTGCGGTTATGTTCACGCACATTTTTCACCTGGTCGGGTGTAACGATTACCCAATTAATATATCCTTGGCCCATTTTTGGGAAACTACGCATACACAAATCATATCGGACATAGCTGAGTACGGAGGCTATCCATTCATCGGAGTTGGCACCCATCGCAACCATGTGCTCGTTATAAGCCTGACCATCTACAGGGCCCTTTAATCCGTGCAACATAATTTTGATAACTTCGTCTTTGTATTCGATCAACTTGAACTTGCTGATCAACGGGGGAGCGATTCCGGTTGCAAGACCCCTTCCTTCAGGTCCATGACAGGAAGCACACATCGACCGGAAAATGCCGGCACCTTCAATAATGGATTTGCGCACATTCGGTTCCAGTGACGATAGCTTGTATCCGTATTTTTTGTCGTTTTCGGTTTGAAGTAGACTGGCTTGGATACCGTTGAACAACGGATCATCTGGCGAATCGGCAAGAATTTTTTGCGCAATCTCTTTTTGATCTCCTGCTTCCGACCCTCCCAGAGAAAGTAGCACCTGACTGCGTACGTCGCGACTGCTATGACGGCTGAGTTTTTCCAATTTTTCAAGCACCTCTTTATCTGATGCATTTATCAGCGGCTCGCTAAGTCGAACAGCTGCCTTGAGCACTTGCACATCGCGCGCATCGAGTGCGTCAATAATGATCTCTTTGTCCAGCGCATCCAAACCTTCAAGAGTCCACAATGCGTGTAATCTTTCGAGTGTATTGTTTGATGCCGCCTTCTCTTTCAAGGTGGGGATGATGGATTGATCTCCCCGAATGACAAGCTCTCGCTGTGCATTGTCGCGCCACCATCCATTTGGGTGGCTGAGGTAAGAAATAAGTTGATTCAAGGAAGCATCTAGTAAAGCGGGCTTCTCGCCGCGCTGCATGCCGTCATAAACCAAGCGATAGATGCGGCCACGCCTGATATTCTTATCCAGTCCTTTGCTAATAATTTGATCATACAAGAAACTCCCAGGCTGTGCCCACGTTGACTCTTGGATAATTCCCCTGTACATATCAACAATATATAGACAGCCATCAGGACCTGTGTAGGTATTGACCGGCCTGAAATTCATATCGGTTGATGTGAGAAATTCGTCTTGCGTGTAAGCATTTTTTAATGAAATTATTCCATCATCATCCGACAGAATTGCTCTTCGAATGAATCTGCCCACCGGTTCCGCTACGAAGTAGTTGCCTTTGAAATTTTCTGGAAGACGATCACCTCTAAAAACAGATTGACCCGTTACCGATGTAAAGCCAAACATGGTGCTATCCTCGCGGAGCGTTTGCGGCCCACCGTTTACGTCCGGCGTTTTGATAGTGGGCCAGATCTCCCGAAATTTTTCATCCCACGCGTCTTCCAGGTCCAGTTGACCGTAAGCCGGGTTAATTTGAAAGCCAGTTGCGGCCATTCCCGAAGCAGCTCTGCTGAAATAAAGACGACCATAGTCGTCGTGTGTAAGACCCCACTGACCATTGGAACCGCTCACCAGCGTGTCAACAATCAAATGGCTCTGACGATATTTAAAACGAACCGGGTCAGTGGTGACGTAGATCCAGTTGTCAATATTCCAATCCAACCCGCTGCGTTGATGTTCAATATTTCCATAAGCAGGGTTCGGGTTGTGATAAACGGCCCTTTTTTTGTCGGCGCGACCATCGCCATTTGTGTCCTCATAAGCATATATGCTGTAAGTATTGGTCTCATTGACAAACAGCTCACGTCCCACGGTTAAGATCATCCGCGGCGCTGTAAGGCCGTCAATAAAAACGCTACCCTTATCCATCCTCCCGTCGTTGTCAGTATCTTCAAGAAGCATGATCTTACTCGTCGGCTCATACTGTCCTTTTGCGTCAACGGTTTGCATATAAGAATCCATCTGGGCAACATACATGCGACCGTTGCCATCCCACGCTATGGCTACTGGCTCTGTTATCATGGGCTCGCTGGCAACGAGTTCCATCCGCAAACCTTTGGGCAGGCGAAAAGATTGTAAAGATTCCTCAGGGGTTTGTGGCTTTATAATAGGACTTTGGCTTACCACATGGGCGCTGGTAAAAGCATATCCGTCTCCATTCTTCGTATCATGGTTGCAGGATATCATTGTCACGGCAAGCATGATCGGCAAAACAATTTGTACGTTCGTAAATGATCGGATTTGCATCAGGTGATACAAATATAAGTAATGAGCAGAACGAAATCCTTGCTTTTACAGCCCGTCAGTTTATTGACTCACCTTAATTTGTCATCTGCTATAGGTTTGTAATAATAAGAGGTATAAGGTATAAGGTATAAGGACATCAAACCTTATACCCTATACCCTATACCTTATACCCCCTGTATTAATTTGAAAGTCAAAAAACAAATTTAAATTGGTTCAGAAATTAGTTTAATTGAGGTAGGTTCGGGTAGTTTAAGCTGTAGCTTTTTTAACACAATACACACATGACGCGGAAAAGAAACAGATTTTCAATTGCTTTTTGTTTTGTAATCTTTTCATTGCCTGGTGTCGGATACGT
>CAMLER010000399.1 GCA_946478915.1 uncultured Chryseolinea sp. | reverse complement strand
CGTTCTTGGAAATGAGCAGTATGGATTTAAGCTTCATTATCTTCTCAATCCAGGTATGGCATTTGGCATCCGGTGGAACAATGAATTTGGAAAGCTTGCCCTGACAGTATTTCGTATTGCAGCAATGGTGGGTATTGCTTATTACCTTGTAAAAATGGCAAAGAAGAACGCGCACTATGGCTTCCTCGTGTGCATGGCATTGATACTGGGTGGTGCAGTTGGAAACGTTATTGATAGTACTTTTTATGGTGTACTTCTTAATAACCATCCTCCTAATTCACCGACCCCCTGGTTTCATGGCCAAGTGATAGATATGTTGTTTTTCCCATTGTTTGATCACACGTGGCCATCCTGGATGCCATTTTTCGGCGGAGAATATTTTCTTTTTTTTAGTCCCGTCTTCAATATCGCTGACTCTTCAATATTTATCGGGGTTGTTATCATCCTGATTTTCCAAAGAAAGTTTTTTACGGAAAAGCTTCATGATGAGGACACAGTCGATGACGTTGCGCCAATCCCGACTCAAAACGAAACCACCAATACCAAAGAGTTGTAATAATCTCTTTAAATGGCCCGTCTGAAATAATCTGTCAAGAATATTTCGACTTATAAAAGGCTTTTTGGTTCAATTCGCTATTATTACCTGCCTAAACTGAAGGCTATACTAAATGCAGCGACTAAATGAAATCCTCGGCACTATCGACAGTTACATTGGAAGCGCAAATTGGTTCGTGTATTTTCTGCTCGGAACCGGAATATTTTTCACTTTCTACTTAAGATTTCCACAGATACGATTTTTCCGACACGCCATTCGGGTTGTGAGAGGAAAGTATGATAAGAAGACTGATGTTGGCGATGCGTCACATTTCCAGGCCCTTGCTACAGCATTATCGGGCACCGTTGGAACGGGCAATATTGCAGGGGTGTCCCTGGCAATTCATCTAGGCGGACCGGCTGCTCTTTTCTGGATGCTTGTTACTGCATTCCTGGGTATGACCACAAAATTTGTAGAGGTTACTCTTTCTCACAAATATCGAGAAATGGATGCAAAGGGTCATGTAGCTGGAGGACCGATGTATTATATGAAAAATGCGCTCAACCTCCGCTGGCTTGCTGTGCTTTTTGCCATTGCTACTGTCTTGTCATCGTTTGGAACGGGGAACTTACCGCAGATCAACAGCATAGCGAATGCTGTCTACTCATCGTTCGGCTTGGATCAAATAATCACGGGTGGTATACTCGCGGTCATCCTTGGATTCATCATTATCGGAGGTATAAAAAGGATTGCGCAGGTCTCGGAGATGCTGGTCCCCTTTATGGCGGTGTTCTATTTTATTGGTGCCTTCCTGGTCATCGGAAATAATTTTGATAATCTGATTCCTGCTATCGCGTCGATTGCAGATGATCTGTTCACCGGGACGTCCGCGACCGGAGGCTTTTTAGGTGCAACAGTTGCATTTGCGTTTAATCGGGGGGTTAACCGGGGATTGTTTTCGAATGAAGCCGGCCAAGGCTCCGCACCAATTGCGCACGCAGCAGCCAAGGCTCACGAACCCGTTTCTGAAGGTATGGTTGCTATCCTCGAGCCTTTCATTGATACTATCATTATTTGTCTTCTCACGGGATTAGCTGTACTGTCTTCAGGCGCGTGGACCGACAAATTCCAGAACGATTTTCAGGATGCGGATTTGATGGTGCTGGACACCAGATTTGATGAGACAAATCCCGCCGATAAGGAAAAGTTGTCGCGTTTTGTGATGGGAAAAGAGACAATCGGTCTCTTCAACGGCACGTTGGATATTAGCGCCGGCGAAATCACTAATGATGTAACAATAATGCACGCGCGATCAGTGGCCGAGGATGTACTGGTAAGTGAGTCCAATGGTAAGTTTACCGGCCAACTAAGAGTTGTTGATGGAAGAGTTATAAGAGGAAACAACAAGATAACGATTAGCGGAAAATCGCTGCTGCACAGCGCGCCGCTTACCAACGAGGCCTTTAAGAGGAGTCCCTTAGGTGAGTATGGTAAATATATTGTAACGATAGGGCTATTGCTTTTTGCATTCTCCACAGCCATTTCCTGGTCATACTATGGAGATCGGGCAGTGACTTACCTTTTTGGTTCAAAGGGGGTGATCTATTACCATATAGTTTATGTGATTGGATTTTTCCTCGCCTCATTCACAGATACAACAATTATCTGGACACTGTCGGGAATTACGATCGCGTTGATGACAGTACCCAACCTTGTTGGTATTCTTTTGCTGCGCAAGGATATGAAGAATACTCTCAAACAATATTGGATAGATTTCAGCAAAGAACATCCGAATGAGAATATCAGCAAACGAAATAGTATAAAGTAAATTTAAAAAACTTTACATGGGCCTATTCACTAAAAAGCCACTTGACCAATTGCTGGCACAGGCTGCCGACTCTGAGAAGAGTCTTCATCGATCTCTAAGTGCTACTAACCTGGTCGCCCTGGGTATTGGTGCAATCATCGGAGCAGGTTTGTTTTCGATTACTGGTATGGCCGCCGCCGCGAATGCCGGTCCAGGTATAACTATCTCATTTGTGATTGCAGCCATTGGATGTGCGTTTGCCGGACTTTGCTATGCTGAATTTGCGTCGATGATTCCGATCGCAGGAAGCGCATACACGTATTCCTATGCAACGTTGGGGGAATTTATAGCCTGGATTATAGGATGGGATCTAACGCTGGAGTATGCGCTGGGCGCCGCAACCGTATCGATTAGCTGGTCGCGTTACCTCGTCAAATTTTTTGAATATTATGACATTCACATCCCGCACTACCTAGCGATGTCTCCGTATGAGACAGCAACCCTCGCTGATGGAAGTGTTGTAAGCGGAATGATCAATCTTCCTGCAGTTTTCATCGTCATTGTTGTCTCTCTCATTCTAATTAAGGGTATTCAGGAATCTGCTTTTGTCAATGGGTTGATCGTTATATTGAAAGTGTCCGTTGTTTTGATCTTCATTTTTTTAGGATGGAAGTACATAAATCCAGAAAATTATGTACCATACGTTCCAGCTAACACAGGAGTATTCGGTGAGTTTGGCTTCAGCGGGATTATCCGTGCGGCCGGTATCGTGTTCTTTGCCTACATCGGGTTTGACGCAGTATCGACCGCTGCGCAGGAATCGAAAAATCCAAAGCGTGATATGCCGTACGGAATTTTAGGGTCTCTGGTGATCTGTACCATCCTTTATGTGTTGTTTGCTCACGTGATGACGGGTCTCGCTAACTACAAGGAATTTGCAGGACAGGATGGTATCGCTCCCGTTGCCGTTGCTATTAGTCACACACCGTTTGTGTTTCTGCAACAGGCGATCATCCTGGCTATACTAGCGGGCTATACTTCGGTGATTTTGGTGATGCTCATGGGACAATCGCGTGTATTTTATTCGATGTCCAACGATGGACTACTACCGTCGTTTTTTTCTGCAGTGCACAAGAAATTCAAGACGCCTTATAAATCCAATTTGTTATTCATGGTGTTTGTAAGCCTGTTCGCGGGGTTTGTTCCCGCTCGGGTAGTCGGTGAAATGGTGAGTATCGGAACATTATTTGCCTTCGTACTTGTTTGCGCAGGTATTTGGGTCATGAGGGTAAAGATGCCGAATGCACCTCGTGGATTTAAAACGCCTCTCGTGCCGCTGGTGCCTATTTTGGGTATGATCATTTGTCTAGGAATGATGGCTTTCCTGCCACTTGACACCTGGATACGATTACTGATATGGATGGCAATCGGGATTGTGATATATTTTGCTTACAGCAAAAATCATAGTCTGCTGAGGAAGGAAAAATAAATATTAAGGAAAACTTTGCTTGCGAAAGTTCAACTTACCTTGGTGTCGCTGTGACTGGGTGGCAGATTTTGGCTTCGAAAAAGAGATCAACGGATTTACGACGAAGAAGTATTAACCACCAAGGCTCCAGGTCATCAAGAGTTGGTGCTTTGCAAAAGAGTACTAAAGCTTCGTCGATTTTGATGAGTCATGCATTGGTGGTAATTTTTAATCAGCCAACTCACCTTGCGCCCTCCGCGTCTTGGAGGTAAAATTGTACTGGTCAGCTTTCCAGCTTGAACCCCACTCCATGATAATTAACAATCTGTACGGAGGGATCTTCCTTTAAGTATTTTCTGAGTTTGGAAATAAACACATCCATACTCCTTCCCATAAAGTAATCGTCATCTCCCCAAACATGCTTTAAGATTTCTTCGCGTTTAAGGACACGCTCGCGATTGTGGTAAAGCAGTTTCAAGACTTCCGCTTCTTTCTGAGTGAGCGTTTTTTCTGTAGCGTTATTTCGTAACGTGAGGTTTGAGAAATCAAATGTGTATTTTCCCAAAAAGACTATAGTTTCATGGCTTTGATGAATGGTATTACTTCGTCTTAAAAAGACTTCAATGCGACATAGCAATTCATCTAAACTGAACGGCTTAGTGATGTAATCATCACCACCCGTGGCGAAACCTTGCAGCTTATCTTCCTCCATTGCTTTAGCCGACAAAAAGATAATTGGTACAGAGGAATTTTTTTTTCTAATGCTTTTGGCCAGTGAGAAGCCATCCATTTTTGGCAACATGATATCCAGAATACAAAGATCATAGTCACCCTTATAAAAAGTCTCTTCTGCTTCCGCGCCATCCGTGCAGAGTTTTACATCATAGCCTTTTAAAGCTAAAACGTCCTTTGTAACGAATCCAAGACTTGGATCGTCCTCCACCAATAGAATACGTTTTTTCTCAGGGACCATATTTTAGTTTCCGATTTTAGCCTGGAATATAAATTTGAAATGAACATCCCATTCCCATTTCGCTTTGTACCGATATTTCACCGCCATGAGCTTCAACAATGGTTTTTGCGTAACTCAAGCCAAGCCCAAAGCCCTTCACATCGTGTACATTGCCCGTTGGCACCCGGTAAAACTTCTGGAAGATACGTCGTTGGTGTTCCGGACCAATACCAATACCGTTGTCGCGGACCTCTATGACACATCCATCTTTACTATCTGACGTTCGGATCGTTATAGCCGGAATTTCACGACAGTATTTAATTGCATTGTCAATAAGATTATTGATCACGCTGGTGAGGTGAAATTTATCACCTTCTACCTGAGTGCGCGTTGCAGTGAGTTCGCTTTTCAACGTACCCTTTCGTTCTTCCAATGCCATCGCATAATTCCTTATCGAATCCTGAACGATTTGGTGGACATCGAGCATCTCCTTTTTCAGTCCAATATCTTCCTTGTCCAGC
>CAMLER010000398.1 GCA_946478915.1 uncultured Chryseolinea sp. | reverse complement strand
CATCTTGCTGTGGTTCTCACAGATCGGATATCTGCAATCAATATGACGGCATTTGAGGTCGTCGCTTTCGGTCGTTATCCATACCTGGGATGGAATGTCAGGCTTTCAGCTAACGATCAACAAATGATCGCTCATACTTTAACAGAATTCCACATCGATCATCTGAAAAATAAAAAAATTCATGAGCTGAGCGATGGTCAATTGCAGATGGTGATGATTGCACGGGCGGTTATACAAAATACTCCCTCTATATTATTGGATGAACCAACGGCCCACCTTGATCTCAACAACCGACTTGAGATCATGAATCTTTTGCGAAAGTTGGCGCATGACGCAAACAAAGCCATCCTGGTTTCCACACACGAGCTCGATCTGGCACTTCAGACGGCTGACATCATCTGGCTAGCCGACCGCGATAAAAAAATAATTAGCGGTATCCCCGAGGATCTGGTTCTGAACGGCGCCTTTGATTCAATTTTTCAGTTTAAAGGTTTTGACTTGAAGACGGGGAAAGTTGAGCATGTACCTCATCGCGGGATATGTGTGGATCTTATAGGATCCGGACATGAGTATTTGTGGACGAAGAATGCATTGGAACGAAATGGATTCATCACCGGGTCGGACGCAGCAGCAAAATATAAGGTATCAGTACACAAAGAAAGCGATCAATTAGTTTGGACGATCAATGACAAAACCAGTCTCAAATCGCTTGAAGACTTAATTAATTTCTTCTCATAGTCTCAAAGTTATATCTCAGTTCAGTGGTTCAATCGTTTGCAACTTAGGGTTGTAAGTTTCGAAGGCAATTTGATGCAATTCAATTGGCTGGCTTTTACTACGTTTGACCACTTATTGATCCTCTATGATTAACCTGAACGATCTTTTTCCTTACAAATTCAATAAAAAGTATTCCAAACCTGTGGCATATTTTTCAATGGAGTTTGCCATTGATCAGCCTTTGAAGATTTATAGTGGCGGATTGGGCTTTCTGGCCGGCTCCCACCTTCGCAGCGCTTACGAACTAAAACAGAACATGATCGGCATCGGTATCTTATGGAAGAAAGGGTACTATGACCAGGAGCGAAACCAGGATCAAACACTTAGGGTCAGTTTTCGTGACAAGGATTATTCTTTTTTGACCGACACCCATATCGTATTTCCGATTACTATTCATGGTGCCAAAGTTTTTGTTAAGGCTTATCTTCTTAAACCAGGTGTCTTCAATTCGGCACCATTGTTTTTATTGAGCACCGACATTCCCGAAAATGATTACCTGGCGCAAACTATCAGCCATCGTCTTTATGATCCGAACGAAACGACTCGCATAGCGCAGTCTATTCTGCTCGGTATTGGTGGCGCCAAGCTGCTCGACGTTCTCAAGCGTGATACCGAGATCTATCACATGAATGAAGGCCACGCACTCCCTATGTGCTTTTACCTTCTTGAAAAATATAAGAACATCGATGAGGTAAAAAAGCGTGTTGTGTTTACCACGCATACACCTGAGAAAGCCGGCAATGAAGAACATAGTATACCACTTCTTCACAGCATGAGCTTTTTCAATGGATTGTCTTTAAGTCAGGTTAACGAATACGTACAACCAGAGCATGGTGTGTTGAATTATACACTTGCAGCATTGCGCCTTGCGAAGAAGGCAAATGGCGTATCGCAGTTGCATGGTGAGGTGGCAAATAGAATGTGGGGGAACTACAAGAATATTTGCGAGATCACGGCCATTACAAATGCCCAGAACAAAACATACTGGCAGGACCCCGCACTAGAAACTTTTCAAAAAAACGGGGACGAAAATGGGTTGGCTACCCGCAAAAAAGAAATGAAGCGCAAGCTGTTCAGAGTTGTTGCCAATCAGACCGGAAAGCTTTTTGACGAAGAGGTACTCACCATTGTTTGGGCCCGTCGTTTTGCAGCTTATAAAAGGGCCAACCTCTTACTTCTGAATTATGATCGTTTTTTGAAACTGGCTCAAAACAAGAATTACCCAATACAGATCATCTGGGCAGGAAAGCCTTACCCCGAGGACTATGGTGCCATTAATATTTTCAACGAAATCTATTGGAAGACTAAGGATTTGTCTAACTGCACCGTTGTAACAGGTTACGAATTATGGCTATCTGATCATTTAAAAAAAGGGTCCGATATCTGGTTGAACAATCCCAAGCTTTATCATGAAGCGTCTGGAACATCTGGTATGACCGCCGCGATGAATGGCTCTATCAACCTTTCCATTCCCGACGGTTGGGTGCCGGAATTCGCACGACATGGGAAAAACTCATTCATCATCGACACAGCCGATGACGCATTGACTCCGGAGTCCAAGGATAAGATCGAAGCACAAAAACTTATGGACGTCCTTGAAAAAGAAATTATTCCACTGTATTACGATCATCCGGATAAGTGGCAGAAACTTGTTATGTCCAGTATGAAGGACGTACTTCCCTTTTTCGACTCCGGCAGGATGGCGGACGAGTATTATGAGCGGATGTATTTGTCTTAGGGGGATGGAGGTATAAGGTTTAGAGGTATAAGGTATAAAGGTATAAGGACAAAGTAAGGACAGTCGTACCTTGTGCCCTATTCCATTATCCCCAATACCACTCTCACTCTCACTCTCACTCTCACTCTCACCCTCTCACTCACACTCACCACCATCCGCCCCCATTCCCTATCTTTACCCACATGAAACACATAGTGATCATTGGGAACGGGATCTCAGGTGTAACAGCCGCCCGCCATATTCGAAAACTGAGCGAGCACAGGATTACAATTATATCTTCCGAGACAGAACACTTCTTTTCGCGTACAGCACTCATGTACGTGTACATGGGTCATTTGAAATTTGAACATACAAAG
This sequence comes from uncultured Chryseolinea sp., assembly GCA_946478915.1. The sequence continues at coordinate 2,442 of CAMLER010000398.1, read as the reverse complement.
CCTTACGAAGATTGGTTTTGGAAAAAGAACAAGATTGACCTTGTATTTGATCACGTGATAGAAGTGACACCCTCCTCAAAGTCCGTTGCCTTAAACTCAGGAAAGAAAATTGACTACCATGTGCTCATTATTGCAACAGGGTCTACCTCAAATAAATTTGGTTGGATAGGACAGGATCTCCCAGGTGTACAGGGGTTGTACGGTTATAATGATCTGCAACTAATGGAAGCCAATACGACGGGTATCAATCATGCTGTCATCGTCGGAGGTGGGCTGATAGGCGTTGAAATGGCTGAAATGTTATTATCGAGAAAAATAGGCGTTACTTTTTTGGTGCGCGAACCGGAGTTTTGGAGTGTAGCGCTACCGTTGAAGGAAGCAAACATGATCTCTCGCCACATTAGATCGCACGGAGTTAATTTAAAATTATCGACTGAGCTAAAAGAAATTCAATCTGGTTCAAATGGTAAGGTGGGGGCTGTGATCACGAACAAAGATGAAAATATCGAATGCCAGTTCGTCGGTCTCGCTGTTGGCGTTTCACCGAATATCAGCTTTCTAAAAGATTCTGGCGTGAAGACCGGGAAAGGCGTGATCGTAGATGAATACTTAACTACAAACATCGAAGGTATTTATGCTATCGGAGATTGCGTCGAGCGTTCTTATCCGCTTCCTGGCAGGAAAGCGATCGAACAGGTTTGGTATACGGGCCGGATGATGGGTGAAGTAGTCGCTCAAACCATTTGTGGACATCCGACAAAATACGAACCCGGACCCTGGTTCAACTCGGCGAAGTTTTTTGATATCGAATTTCAGACGTATGGTACGGTCAATGCCGAGCGAGGTCCAGATGAAGAAGATTTCTATTGGGAACACGCGTCAGGAAAAAAAGCAATGCATTTTATCTGGAATACGCGCACCAGGGAATTTTTGGGAATTAACACCTTCGGGATTCGTCTTCGTCATGAATGTTTTGATCGCTGGCTGCGAGAAAAGCGAGACATTCAATACGTCCTTCAGCACTTGCCGCAGGCGAATTTCGATCCTGAATTCTACCATCGACACGAGGCCGAGATAACAAAGGAATTTTACAATAGCCATCCAGCGTTGAAAGCAGCTTAAATCTTAACTGAACATGAAATCTCTCAAAATATTGGGGCTTGTTTTATTCGCGGCTGGCTTTTTCCTTTTTAATGCTTCTTTCTTTTGGGCCGATTATACACTCACCGCGTCAACAGTAGAGGAAAAAATAAATGATTCTATAAAAAAAGAACTGTTCCTTACGCACTCGGCTAAACTTCTTAATCGGCGTGTCGACTCCAATTTCACTTTTGTCAAAGAGCTGTCGCAAATATTCGAGTCAATCAATGATCAGGTGGTTGAGAATTTTCGCATCTCTGACGAGGACATTGCAAAAATTGCTCAGAGGGGATCCACATTTTCGATATCGTCCATTGACTCCGTTTTCAGAACGTCGAACGAAACTGCATCCTTCAAGGCAAAGGCGTTTAAGGATTTTGGAAGTAACCTTGACGGCAAGTCCTTTGAATCCGAAGAAGCGCTTACGAAGGAGTTAAAAAATGTTTCGGAAAAAATTGCAGCGTATGGAATCATAAATAAAGTCGGTTTCGATCGCTATGCCCAAAAAGATTTGAAATATGCGCTTACTAAAGCTTCTGCAGGAAGTCCTGTTAAGAACAATCCTTTCGGATATTTCCTACTAACGTTTGGCCTATGCATTATCGGTTCTTTGACGTACATCCTTCCAAAGGTGAAAGAGCAGGAGGGTATAAAGAACAATAATATTTTTTTCAACCCCATGAAGAATGTTGGATGGCTGGGCATACTCACTGGAACGTGGCTGATCATTTTTTACATCGTATTATATTTTTATCCGGAATACATGACCAACTGGATCATCATGGTCGATCCAATCAGCAAAGTGTTGAACGGAAATGAAGCAGGCAGATTTTTTCTATATGGACTCATCTACACCATTTGCATTTTGGTTATGGGAGCGCGAATGATAATCCATTACCGCCATAGTCAATACCAGATCCTCCGCACAATTTCCGTCATGTTTTTTCAAACAGCCTTTGCGTTTCTTATACCCGAAATTCTGATCAGACTTAACAAACCATATTTCGACTTCAAGAATATATGGCCACTTGACTACACACTGTTTTTTGATTATCGTCTTAATGAGCTGATCGCCGGAGGGCAGCTGGGAATTTTCATGCTAGGTTGGGGAATCACCCTCATTATTGTTGCTGTTCCTGTCCTGGTTTATTTTTTTGGAAAACGTTGGTATTGCTCCTGGGTTTGTGGATGTGGAGGCTTAGCCGAAACGTTGGGCGACCCCTACCGTCAACTTTCAAATAAAAAATTAAAGGCCTGGAAAATCGAACGCTGGATGGTTCATGGGGTTTTGGTATTTGCTAT
>CAMLER010000397.1 GCA_946478915.1 uncultured Chryseolinea sp. | reverse complement strand
ACACATCAATGACTTCAGAAATGAGTTTCCAGCCGTAAACGTAGTAGAGGAGCAGATCTTAACCGATGAAAATGGTATCTACACCAGCGGCGCAGCATATTCCTACCTTAATCTTATTCTGTATTTTCTTAACAAGTATATGGACAGGGAACTGGTCGTCTTTATCGCAAAAATATTTGCGATCGATATGGGCCGAAACGATCAGTCGCAGTTTATGATCTTTCATGGCTATAAGAATCATGGAGATATGCAGATTCTGAAGGCCCAGGAATTTATCGAAAAGAATTTTGGGCAGCGGATAACTGTTCCGCAGCTTGCGGATTATGTTTCTTTAGGAAAAAGAAATCTTGAACGCCGTTTTAAAGATGCCACGACGCATTCAGTGACAGAATACATTCAGCGGGTAAAGGTAGAGGCCGCGAAGAAAGCACTTGAAACAGGGGTTAAGATTATCAATGATATTGTTTACGATATTGGATACTCAGACGTAAAAAGTTTCAGAAATATTTTCAAGAAGATCGTAGGGATGTCACCAGTAGAGTATCGCAATAAATACAATAGAAATATTCGTGCTTTGGAGAAAGACACGATACTGCAGCCGTACGTTTAACGTGTTGGGAGTGGAAATCCGGGTTAACCAGGAAGATCAGCAACAACCATCGATTATTGATAGTTGTTGCCGACATACAATGGAGCGCTGACCCGACACTTAGTACTTGTTCTTCTTCCTATGATTTTTTGCCTCCCTTGTCATTTTACCGAATTGTTTGTTGAGACGTTTCCGGTCTTCGAGCCGCACTTCAAACCGCCTATGTTCCTTCATTAGTTTTAGATAGCTTTCGTAGACCTTGCTGTCAAGCTCACCCGTCTGAACCGCCATAACGACCGCGCATCCTGATTCCCCGATGTGTTGACAGTCCGAATAACGACATGCCTGGGCGAACTGTGCAATGGCAGGGAAATGGCTCATGTTGCCCTCATCACCTTCCACGGTGATTCCGAATTCCCGCATACCTGGCGTATCGATTAACAGGCTCCCGCCAGGAAGTCTGAAGAGGTCTCGTGAAGTTGTAGTATGCATTCCCTTCGCATTGAACGAACTAACTTCCCGGATCCTTTGAAGGTCAGTTTCCAAAAGTGTATTAAAAAGCGAACTTTTCCCGACGCCAGATGAACCTACCAAAATATAGGTCTTAAAAGGTTGGAGAGCGCTCTTTAAGCTTTGAATTCCTTCCCCGGTAACCGTGCTGCAGAAAAATATATGGCAATCGCGTTTAAGGTTTTCAACTTGGTGCAAATACACTTCACGATTTTCAATAAGATCGACCTTGTTTAATACTACAATAGGTTCAATGTTACAAGCAGAGATTTGTGTCAAGTATCGTTCGAGACGCATAAGATTGAAGTCGCGATCAAGCCCCTGAACAATTAACGCGTAATCAATATTCGCTGCCAATACCTGGCGCTCTGTTTTGTTCCCCGGATTTTTTCGCGCGAGTTCATTCAAGCGCGGTAAAACTTTGATGATGTATCCATTTTCTCCATAGTCAAGAAAAGTAACCCAGTCACCAACTTTAGGAAGATCCTCGGGTTCGCTACCGTAAAGCAATCGTCCGGAGAGTTCTGTCTCAAGGTCGTTACCTTCTGTAGTCAGATAGTACTTAAAGCCTTTAATGCTTATGACACGGCCGATTGATTCGCCGTCTGATAATATGTATGAGGAATGGCGGTATAGCTTCCAGCCATAACTTTCAAGAGATGCCATTTGTAGAATAGTTTATCGGATGTATTGGGCGCAAACGCACAATAGCAATCCGTTATATTGTTAACAATAAGATTTAAGAAGAAATAATCAGCTGCAGCTACAGGTTGGCTGCAGATCAGGCAATTATTCCGGCGTTGATGCTATAGATGCTTTTAAACATATGACGGGTCAAAAGTAGTAAAAAATTGTTTTTTTAGCAATCGGATTTGATACCCAAAAAAACAAATTGAAAGGAGAACTGCTCAGAGATAGACGTATTGCTTCATACTTATCAGCCTTAAAGATGCCAGCGAAAATAAAGGACGGCTCGCGGAAGAATGTGAAAGTCAGAAGCGCGCTGAGTATTCGTACATTTTTTATCTTGCAATTAAACGCCCTCACATATTTTCTTCTTGTGCGATTTCCAGGAATACTTTTAGCAATAATATTTCCCTTGTCTGTTTTCGCGCAGCCCAGAACAGACCGGTTGGTAAAGGAGCTTTTGATGAATAATAGCGACAGTCTGCTTCAACACGTCCTTCAACATCCTGAAAGTTACAGGTTGCAGTTTATCTACACCCAGATCAATCGTGATTCAAAAAATCAACCCTCATTGAGCAATTACTATTATCAGGTTGACTCGCTGCAATATTTCAATCCGGCATCAACCGTAAAGCTGCCACTTGCAGTCTTGGCACTTGAAAAGCTTCACAGCTTAGAAAAATATGGCGTCGGCATGTTTACCCCCATGCAGATAGACAGCAGTTATTCAGGACAGACCGAAATGCTCAGGGACAGCACCTCGGAAAGCGGATTCCCGTCAATTGCGCATTTTATAAAAAAGGTATTTCTTATCAGCGATAATGTTGCTTATAACAGGCTGTATGAATTTGTTGGGCAGGAGAGCATCAACCGTAGATTTCATGAAATGGGCTATCCCGATTTCCGAATTACACGACGATTCGTCAAAATGAATGAAGATGAAAACAGGCATACGAATTCTATTCGATTTATTGATGCCAACGGAAAATTGTTATATAGGCAGCCGGCGGCGTTCAATACCAACAAGTTCAACTTCGCGCATATCAACAAAATGGGGAAGGCACATTACGCAAATGACAGTCTCATACAATCCCCGATAGATTTTACGACCGCAAACAATGTTACTCTTTATCACCTTCAGCAATGCTTGCAAGCAGTATTGTTCCCTGAATCCATGCCATCCACGAAACGGTTTCGCTTGAATGAAGAAGATTACGAGTTCATTTATCGATATTTGTCACAGTATCCATCTGAAACAGACTATCCGAAATATGATACGGCAATTTATTTCGATTCGTATGTAAAATTTTTTTTTAAGTCTGGCGGAAAGAAGATTCCCGATTATATCCGGGTCTTTAACAAGACTGGTTGGGCCTACGGATGCATGACGGACGTCTCCTACATTGTGGATTTTAGAAACGGGATTGAGTTCATGCTAACGGCGACAATATACGTAAACAGTGATGGAGTGATGAATGATGACAAGTATGATTACGATACGGTTGGGTTACCCGCGCTGTTTCAATTAGGACAACACGTTTACAAATACGAACTGCAGCGACCGAAGAAATATCGATCAGACCTTTCGAAGTTTAAAATGAAATACGCAAAGCAGAAGAAGGATGAGCGTGAGGCAATAAAGGATGCCGATAACTGACAAATGCCTAACGTATAATTATAAGTTGTATTAACCTAATAACAATACCATGAGTTCCCTTCTTACATCAGAACTAGTCCCACTAAAGCAAGGCATTGCAATTGTGCGGATCATTTTCGCCATGCTGGTCATCTATCATGGCATAGAGGTATTTGATGCTGAACTCATGAAAAGTTATGTGGATGGTGGCATGGTATCGGGGTCGAATGCCTTATTCATGGTATATGTAGGCAAGTCATCAGAACTTATTTGTGGTATTTTATTGCTGCTCGGTTTTATGACTCGAATAGGAGCGATGATGGCAATCGGTACATTTTCATACATTACATTCTTTGTAGGAAACGGCCGCTTCTGGTATCAGGATCAACATCCCTTCATGTTTGTTCTATTTGGATTGCTTTTCCTGCTTACAGGCCCCGGGGATTGGAGTTTGGATTCCAAGGTTTTCAGACCGAAACGAGACCGGTAACACAATTACTCCCAAAATTAGATTGTTTATCAACGATCACCGTAAGGAAGTCCCTCCAATTTCGCCTCGTTCTCGTCTTGGACTTAAAAAAATAAATAAAGCTCTATACCTTCTTGCGTTCCGGCTGTTATTAGACTAAGTTCCGGCATTGTACTTTGTTGGCTTTACACAAACCCCCATGGAAAATTTTGACACCCAGGAAGAAAAGGCGAGAACGTTCAGGGCACTACACAAAGGAGGAGAGATGCTCATCCTTCCTAATATTTGGGATCCGTTAGGTGCGCGACTGCTTGAAAGCCTCGGGTATGCTGCAATAGCAACCGCCAGTGCCTCCGTTGCTTTTACCAATGGATATGATGATGGTGAGCAAATTCCTCTTCATGATGCGTTGACAAGAATATCCGAAATCACAAGGATAGTAAAGGTTCCTGTGAGCGCGGATTTCGAGAGTGGGTATGCCGGTGACGACGTCACCTTACAAAGGAATATAGATTTGCTCCTGCAAACTGGCGTTGTGGGATTGAACCTCGAAGATTATAATACAAGGAGCGGCGAACTTTATCCTGTGGACGTACAGTGCAAACGTATTAAGGTTGTTCGCAGGACAGCGGAAGAGGCCGGAATTCCGTTTTTCATAAATGCCCGGACGGATGTTTATCTACGGCCCAATCTTTACCCGCAGGATCGAAAGCTCAACGAAACTATTGACAGGGGAAAAGCATATTTGGATGCTGGAGCGGATTGCATTTTTCCGCCGGGGATGAAGGAGAAAGACGATCTTTTTAAGGTAATTAAAACATTAGAATCTCCCGTCAATGTTATTGCTATACCAGGCATTCCCGATTTCAAGACAATGGAAGAGATAGGCGTTGCACGGCTGAGCCTGGGGCCTGGCTATTTAAAAATTGCTATCAAAGCGATGAAGGATCTTGCGTTAAAACTTAAAGGTCACGACGGTTTAACCGATGTTTTACAAAATGATGTGACTTCAGAACATTTGAAAAAATTGGTAAAGAATGCTTAACTGAATTATTGATAGCAAAACAATATTGTTAACACTACTTTGTCAAGTTGTTTTTGTGTTAAGCCTCTACCAAATCCAAGTATAAGGGTAGGAGGAATAAGGAATAGGTCACGAAGCGCGCAGTATTCCATACCCCTTTAACAACCTCAAGCATTAAAAGAATGAATTATAGTATTCTACTTGCGCTTTAATCAAAACTTATAAAGCACTGATTTGTTGGTGTTTAAATTGCTTCATGTGAAGCTAAAATTGAGGCTTTAAAGCGGGGGTCAATATTTCTACTCGTTTTCCGTCTTTTCAAATTCATCGCGAATTTTCTGGAGGTCGCCCAATGGCCGCTTAAAGCTTTTGTTATTTTCTGCTTTGATCGCCACGGCGCAACTGATCACCGTG
>CAMLER010000396.1 GCA_946478915.1 uncultured Chryseolinea sp. | reverse complement strand
AACGCTGAATGAATTGATCCGACTGAAAAAATCTTCGCGCGGAGTTAACGATGCTAACTTTTTAAAAACGAAAGAGGCGAATGCCCGCAGCACTACAAAAAAGTCGGCGATAAGAGCGGTACAGCGGATAGCTGAACATCCTATGGGTTACGAGGAGTATGTAGCATCATTATACTTGCGCGCATTGGGCCTTGCGTTCGATCCTCATAGTATTCATTTGTCGTTCAGTGAAATGAACGATTACATAACATCCCTTGGCACCGAGGGATATTATTTTGGAATCACCATAAGCGAAAATGAACGCGGTGACATGATTATTGACGAACTCACACCAGGTGGTGCCGCCTGGAGGTCGGGCATCGTGCATTCAGGTGATGTGATCGAAAAAATCCGATGGGGTTCAAATGAATGGATTGAGGTAAGTAGTATGAGCAGGGGGGAGTTGAATGATTTGCTAATGGAGTCGAATCATATTGTTATGGAATTTATGCTCGTGGAAGGTAGTGGACTACGCAAAAACGTTCTGCTTAAAAAGGAGAAAATGGAGTCGGAGGAAAACGTTGTAAAAAGCCTGATCCTCGCGGGGGAGAAAAAAATAGGATACATTTCATTACCTGGCTTCTATTCATCATGGGGTGGCACAGAAAGTTCGCGTTGCGCCAATGATGTCGCTAAAGAAATTTTGAAATTAAAGAAAGAAAATATAGACGGCCTTATTCTGGATGTTCGGTTTAACGGGGGTGGCTCTTTATATGAGGCAGTAGCTATGGCTGGCATTTTTATCGATGCGGGTCCCATGGGTTTGATCAAGGATAAAACGGGGGAAGTTGTTTCCATTAAGGACATGAATCGAGGGACGGTGTACGATGGGCCGCTCGTTTTAATGGTTAACGGCCTTAGCGCATCTGCATCCGAGTTTCTGGCGGCAGCGCTGCAGGACTATAAGCGTGCTGTGATCGTAGGCAGTAAAACCTACGGGAAGGCTACTGGCCAGCGGATATTGCCAATGCAGCCCGGTAAGTTAGAACTAGACCATACGTTGGATATAAATTCCGGCTGGGGATTTTCGACGATAACATCGATGAAAATATACCGCGTAACAGGGAAGACCGCGCAAAAATATGGTGTTAAGCCCGATATCTTGTTACCGGATTTGTACGATCTTGCAGCCTTAGGTGAATCGCATGCGACAGGCGCACTGTCTTCTGATTCTGTGACAAAGAAAACGTACTACACACCCCTGCCTCCGTTACCCCTCGAAAAATTGAGAAGCAAAAGTAACCTTCGTGTAAATTTAAGCGAAGCATTTCAACTTACGCGGGAATGCAGTTTTCAATTTGCGGCCTTGAACGATAAGCTTGATACTATTTCGCTTTCATGGAACGCATATCAGGAAACATCTGAACGGAGGGATGCCTTATTTTCGAAGCTTCAGGAATCGCACAGTAAGCCTACAAAGTCCTTCCAAATAGGTGCACATGCCTTTGGCCAACAACGGTTGCAGATGGACGACTATGCAAGGAAACAAAATGAATTGTGGATCGAAAAACTTTCGAGAGATATTTCATTGGAGGAAGCTTATTTAATTATTTGTGACTATATCGCGGTGGGATCCGCAAATTGACTATGAAATGTTTAATGTTGGGCATGCTGGTGACGTTGATGCTCCACCCAGCTCTTTTTGCGCAGATGCCAGAGAGCCCGGTAGACCACATGAATGCTCTCAATCAGCTGGAGGAGAATTTGCAAAAAAAATATTTGTCCTATATGAGCGAGGTCGCGCACGGTAGAAAGGCGCGAAAGATGGAAAAACGACGAACCGAACTTTTAAATTCGATAAGTCAGGCGATCTCCGAGGGTGGGAGGCTTCGGCTTTATAAAAACGATCCCTCGCTTCGCAATGCATTCAAACAGTATTGGTCCGTTTTATTAACTATTTTCAAGGAAGATTACCATAAGATCGTGGATATGGAAGAAGTTGCAGAGCGTTCTTACGACGCCATGGAGCAATATCTTCTGATTCAGGAGAAAGCAAACGAAAAACTGCACGAGGCACATGCTTCTGTACGTTCCGCATATGAGACCTTTGCTGCACGTCATAATGTTAGATTGACGGAAGGTCAGTCGACAAAACTTTCCGAGCGTCTACAAAAGGCAGGCGAGGTGAATAGCTATATGAATAAGGTCTTTCTCCTGTTCTTTAAAAGCAATGTTCAGGAAGACCTTATGCTGGAAGCGGTGCGCAATAACGATGTTAATAGCGTCGAACAAAGCAAGAACAGCCTTGGCAGGTTTTCATCTGAAGGTTTGGTACGCCTGGACACTATGAAGTCATACAACGACGACCAATCCCTGATCCTCGCGTGCAAGGAAGTCTTGAAGTTTCAGAAAGACGAAGCGCTGACCAAAGCCTCGTACATGACCGATTTTCTGTTGAAAAAAGAAGAATTCGAAAAATTGAGGAAGTCTTTTGACTCGAAGCCATCAAATCGTAGAACGCAGGAGGACATTAACGCTTTCAACAAAGCGATTGATGATTATAATAAAGCCGTCACATCATTTAACAATACGTCGGTAGAACTGGATAAAAGCCGCGCCAAAATATTGAATAACTGGGAGGCTACTCGCAAGAAATTTATGGATACTCATATCCCACATAAACTATAATGGCCATCAAAGAAAAACAAGTTCATATACAGATCGGTTGTGCGGATGCCCGCGATCTAAGTCAAACACAGCTGGATGCAGTTTCAAAAACAACCGAAGCGTTCAGGAAAAAAGGAATCGAGATCGAAATGCATGTAATCAGGGCAGCCGGCTCGTTTGTCACACCTGATGTAGTGATGGATATCAAGCGAACGTTTGAGCAAGTCCAGAGAAAAAACGACGCGAATATTCCCATGCGTTACTTTGTTCATATTCAAACGCACGGGCACCTTACCGAAGAATCGAATGACCATTACATAAGTCATGTCCATGATCTGCACATTGTAGATGGATCTCCGTTGAACTGCGGAATGCTTCATGCTTCAGCTGTGGGTGTAGAGATCGAGGAAATGATCGTTGCCGAAAAACCCGAGATAAAAGTAAAGGGAAAGACCTATAGAATTCTGAATGACACGAGCATTAAAATGTTGTTGCGGGAAGTTTATGCCTACGACGGATATCTTGCAGGAGACTGGATCAGCAGCATCGATCTATTGCGGACACATACCCGGCATCAAAGGACCCGCTTAGAAAATGCAATCGCAAAAGATCCTGAACTTAAGGTTCTCAATATCAAGATAACCAGTGGAATTCAGGATTATGCAATTCATTCGTTGATCCGCGTGGACGATGGGGATCCTTCTGTTCCTTTTTGGGATACTGTGCAACTGGAAGTACGGAAGCATGCAGAAAACAATCGCCATGCGAAGGAGCTTCTGATCAATCAATCAAAAAAACAAACGCCGTTGGCCGGATTGATTTCCATGAGCGATCCGAAACAGGCTTCCCGGACAAGGGCTGCAAATTTTTACATGACCCGCAAAGGCATTAAACATACAGGCGAATACTTGCCCAACACCTTGTTTAATATGACCGGCACATCGTTCGATATTCCCCATACGCCATTCGGACCTTATGTGATCGCTGGCTTTTTTTTCGCGGTAAAACATCTCAAACTAATTGATCAGATGGTGATGGGTTACGACAAAGAGCAAACGACCCGCATCATGCAAAAAATCGCGAACGATCCGTTGATGAATATGTTCGTGAAAAAGTTTAAGGTCAACCTTATACCTATCAACCATATCGACCTGGAAAAATTTCGGACCTAATTCTTCGCTCTGTAATCATAATGATGGATGATCGAAGCCGGACAATCGCGATCGATTTTGCAACAGCATCTATTGTAAAAGTGCACTCGCCGTAATTTTTTTCAACTTTTTTAAGCTTGGCATAATTCTTATCCTACATTTAGGAAATAAGTTTTTGCTATGAAGAAATACCAGTTGGGCGAATTTGAGGAAATCGTAATTCTGACCATAGGCGTCCTCTATAAAGAGGCATACGGTGTTGCCATAAAAAAGGAAATTGAGACGAGACTTTCACGTAATGTCAGCATGGGTGCTATGCACACAGCGCTTGTTAGGTTGGAAGACAAAGGCTATATCAAATCCACCAATGGTGAGCCGACGCAAGAACGGATGGGCCGGCCTAAGAAATATTTTCAGATTACCGCACTTGGCCGGAAGGCCATGGAATACGCCAGGGATACACGCAATGATTTATGGCGCTCCATTCCGAAGTTGGCACTGGAGTCAAAGTTTAGCTCTTGATCTATGGTTCCGGGACCTCATGCTCCACCACGACTTGCGCTACGGTTTTTCCGCTGGTATTGTCGCCCTAATCTGGCAGATCACATCGAAGGCGACCTGATTGAGACATATCAAGAAGACTTAAGAGTGTTAGGTAAACGAAAAGCGAACTTAAAATTCATCATTCAGGTATTAACGCTTTTCAAGCCGGGCATCATTAGGAAGGCCAAGGCGAATAATATTAATGAATATGCCATGTACAAAAGTTATTTTAAAATCGGTTGGAGAAACATTGTTAAGGATAAAGGATATTCTTTCATTAACATAGGTGGACTATCCCTGGGAATTGCTGTCGCGCTATTGATTGGTTTATGGGTTTATGATGAGATGTCGTATAATAAAAGCTACAGTCATTATAATCGCCTTGCGGTGGTCTTACAACATAATACGTTTAATGGAAACATCGACACGTACTCAAACCAGTCATACCAACTTGGTTCTGAGCTGCGCGATAACTATGGAAATTTATTTAAGCACGTCGTGATGTCCTATCCGAAAAGTTCGATCCTATCAATTCCGGGTAAGGCGGTTACAATGACAGGTAATTTTATGGAGGCTGCTGGTCCGGAATTGTTAACATTGAAAATGCTTCAAGGGACACGGTCGGGGCTGGAAGATGTGTCTTCAATATTGTTGTCTTCATCTTCTGCAAAAGCAATGTTTGGATCGGAAAATCCGATTGGGAAAATACTAAGGATTGACAATAATGTTGATCTAAGAGTTATTGGTGTATATGAAGATATGCCGGATAACTCAAGCTTCAGAACTGATTTAGATTTCATTGCACCTCTTCAGATCGAAGTTGATAAGGACATCAGGGAAATAGGATGGGGAAACAACTGGTTACAGGTGTATGTGCAGTTGGCTGAACAAGTCGATCTTGAACAAGCCTCGCTTACCATCAGGGACGCTAAGATCAGGAATGTATCAGATTATGATAAGCGATTTAAGTCTGAGTTGTTTTTGCATCCAAT
>CAMLER010000395.1 GCA_946478915.1 uncultured Chryseolinea sp. | reverse complement strand
ATGCGATCATTCTGCGGTCCTTCAAAACATCTTATACCTGGATCACCTCCTTGCAACGGTCCGCCTACTTCCTGCTGGTATTTGTTCATCGACTGTACAGAATTCCAGCCTGGTGACCAAAAGAAAGGGATCATGGAGGAGGGAGGCTGACCCTGATAACCTTCCATGGTAAATGATAATGGCGAATCTGAATCGACTGGCGGCTTTGATTCACTTACATTAACGTTAGCCTGCATAGCAGTTCGTCCACTATAGCGGTGAGGTTCCCTCGGTATACGCTGGCCATTAATTCTAAAATGTGATGACGGGGTTACCTGATCGATATTTCTCAACAAAGCTTCATCTGTGGCAATCGCGTGGGTGACATCTTCGAAAGTTCGCCACTGCTTTATCCGTTCGTTTCCCAATGCAGCACCGATGTCGAGAAGCCATCTCCAGCTTTCGCAGATCGTTTCTTTCGGGTGATATACCTGAAAGAACCTTTGCATTCGTCCTTCATTGTTAACCAATGTTCCGTCGGATTCGGCAAAGGTGCCAGCTGATAATAGTACGTTTGCCATTCTCGTTGTTTGAGTTGGACTGTGATCGATGACGATCACGTTTTTGCTTGTGTTGAGGAAATTCTCAACATCAGATTTCTTCCCGTGACGGTATAGGTCGTTTTCCAGGATAATGACAGTGTCGGCATGACCATTCAATACTGCATTAAACGCAGCCTCTAATCTGAAGCCGCCAATCATTCCAAGGCCAAGGGAGTTGCATTCGGGAAGAGTGAGAACAATACCCACCATACTGTTTTTCTTGTGGAGTGCCCAGGCAATATTGGCCGCCGCTTCAATGACGTGGTCTGTCTCGCACGACGCCCCCGAAATTATTATCGGTCTTTTAGCTACTGATAATATGCGGGCAATCCTTTGTGCGAGTTGTTCAGTCTCGGGAGGAAGCAGTTCTTCTTCGACACTATTGCTGTCCAGAATATGAGCCACAGCAAACCCAAGGCGTGCAATTTCGTCGGGGGAGGAGTGGAAGGTTTCCGCTGCCACATCGTCAAGTTTGGTTTGATGAACTGAAGCTATAAAAAGGGGACCCTTCTCTTCCTGGAGGAGCTCGCGTATAGCCCCATCGTGCCATACTGGTATTTTTACCGTCTGCAACTGCTCAATCATGGGTTGCTGCCGGACGCTTTGTCTTACAGCGAGCGCTAACATTGGAGCGGAGTTGGTTAGATCTTCGCCCAAAATAAAGACAGCGTCAGCTGATTCCACCTCTTTCATCGAGGGCGTTCGAGCGGGGCCGTCCCGGAGTATTTTGACTATAAGATCAGCCAGATCATGTTCGTTGTGAGACACTCCATGGTAAAAGTTTTCTTTGCCTACGAGGGCTTTCAATGCAAAGTTTGATTGTATCGAGGCGCGAGGCGAACCAATACCAATTACCCTGGAGTGGTCAAGGATCTTAGCTGTTGCCTCGACTGCTTCGGCTTTGGCTGTGGGTTGTCCATTTAGCGTTGGCGTTGTAATGCGGTCTGGAGAATTTACGAATTCGTATCCGAATCTTCCTCTGTCACAAATAAAGTATCCGTTGACTTCGCCGTTGTAACGGCTGGTTATCGAGCGCAGTTTGCCATATCTTTCTCCAGCAATGATGTTGCATCCCAAACTGCAGTGTTGGCAAATCGATGGAGCCGTAGTCAGATCCCACTTCCGGGTATAGTGCTGTTTGAGTGTCTTATCCGTAAACACTCCGGTTGGGCAAACTTCGGTGAGATTTCCGCTAAATTCATTTTCCAAAACACCATCTTGATGACGGCCGAAATAGACGTTGCTTCGGGAGGCAAAAGCTTCAAGGTCGTTACCTCCAGCGTAATCCTTGTAGAACCGGACACAGCGATAGCACTGAATACACCGGTTCATTTCATGGTTGATGAAGGGACCTAGATATTGATTCGTATGCGTTCTTTTCTTGAATCTGAATCTGCGGTAATTGTGTCCTGTCATTACCGTCATGTCCTGTAAATGGCACGATCCACCTTCATCGCATACAGCGCAATCGTGTGGATGATTGGTCATCAACCATTCAATAATATGTTCGCGAAATTCTCGCGCCTCAGGATCCTGGATTGATATTCTCTGGTTGCTAGCAACGGGCTCCATACACGACATCATCAACCGGCCCACCTTATCATTTTCGTCTCTGTATACCTTAATAGCGCATTGCCGGCAGGCGCCAACCGAGCCTAATGCGGGATGCCAGCAAAAGTAGGGGAGGTCGAAGCCAAGGGAGAGGCATGTTTCCAAAAGATTCTTACCAGGCTTTACTTCGTACGGTACGTTATCGATGTACAGCGTCATAGTTGGCTTTATTTCATTGCTTCGCGGTGTTACCATAGTCTGAAGGTTAGGTCTATCACCGCTCGGAATTCGTATTTACTTCAGACATGAACTTCAACCTTTGCATAATGGCACAATTTTTCATGAATGTGTCTTTCAAAATCTTCCCGAAAATATTTCAGAGCGCTTTGCAGCGGTTCCATTGCTCCAGGAGCAAAAGCACAGAACGTATTTCCTGGACCGAGATATTTCGTGTGGAACTCAAGGAGCTTCAAATCCTCCATTCTCCCGTTACCTTCATCGATGGACTTCAAGATCTTTTCGACCCAGGGAAGTCCTTCGCGGCATGGAGTGCAAAAGCCACAGGATTCTTGCGCGAAAAAGTGCTCCAGATTTTTAACAAACCCTACAGGACAGGTGTGATCATCCAGGATAACAAGGGTACCTGTACCTAGCCGGCTACCCGCCGCCGCGACAGATGTGTAATCCATTTTTACGTCGAGGTGTTCTTCCACGAGAAAATCGGTTGACGCTCCGCCTGGTAAAGCTCCCCTGAACCTCAACCCTGTTTGCATGCCACCTGCATATTCTTCAATCAGCTCACGCATGGTGATCCCCATCGGCAGTTCCCACGCCCCGGGCTTTTTAACCTTGCCACTCACTCCATAAATTTTTGTGCCGGCATCTCCTGTAAGACTTAACTTTTTAAACCATTCAGCACCATTGATAATAATGTGAGGAAGGCAGCAAAGTGTTTCAACATTATTAACGATGGTGGGTTTCCCGAACAAACCGCTTATCTGCGGAAAAGGAGGCTTAGCCCGCGGTGTGGCGCGCTTACCTTCTAGCGAATTTAACAGAGCAGTCTCTTCACCGCACATGTATCTTCCGACTCCTGTGTGCAGATGCATTTCCAGGGTAAAGCCGGAGCCAAGAATGTTTTGACCAAGATATCCAGCGGCCTTAGCTTCTTCAATTGCCTGCAGGATGGCGCGGGCAGCAGTCTTATATGCCCAACGGAGATATACGTAAGAAACGCTCGCTTGTATCGCATATGATGCAACTATCATTCCTTCAATCAACTGATGCGGCGTGCATTCTAACAGGATGCGATCCTTGAATGTGCCGGGTTCCATTTCATCCGCGTTAGCTACCAGGTACTTTTGCATGCCGGTATCCAGCGGAACAAAACTCCATTTGAGACCCGTGTTAAATCCTGCACCTCCCCGTCCTCTGAGGTTAGATTCTTTCACGATGTCTGTTACAGCCTTGGGAGTCATGTCCTTTAATATTTTCCGCAACGCCTGGTATCCGCCCACGTTTTCATACTCCTTCAAGGTGAAGGGTTTTTTGTCCTGCCGAATATGTTGCGTTAGTGGCTGTTCCATTATCTGGTGGATAAAATTTCGTCCGTTATACTATTAGCAATGCACTAATCATATTTTTCAAGTATGGTATCCAGCTCCTCCGTTGTAAGATTTCTGTACAAGTCGTTGTCGATCATCAACGCCGGTGCGCAATCGCACGTGCCAAGACAACAGTTTGGAAGCAAGGTGTAGCGACCATCAGCTGTGGTTTGGCCGAATGTGATTCCCAGCTTGTCGGTCAGGTGCAGCAGGATTTTTTCATATCCCATCACCCAGCAGCTTATGCTATCACATAGCAATATGACATGACGGCCTACAGGCTTTCTGAAAATGAGATTGTAAAAGGTAGCCACCGAATCCAATTCCTCAGGCGACATATTCATATATGCGGCGATGTCATGCAGGCTCTCGTCCGATATCCACCTGCGATGCTCCTGAACAATCTTTAGCGCTTCGATGCCAGCAGCTTTTCTAACTGGCACCAAACTGATTGCATGTTCGATCTCTATTTTTTCTTCTGTAGTTAGCATCACGTTCGTGTCTAATCACCGGTCAATATCCGCGAGCACGTAATCCATTGCGCCCAGTATGCTCAACAAGTCAGCAACGGTATATCCGCGGCTTATGTAAGGCAGCATCTGCATGTGGGCAAATGATGGCGTTCGTATTCGTACTCTGTACGGCGAGGTATTTCCATCGCTAATTGAAAAATATCCATTCGCTCCCTTCGGCGCTTCAATGCAGCTCAATGCCTCTCCCGGTGGAATTACGGGTCCCCAGCTAACGCCGAGAAAATGTGTTATCAGTGTTTCGATATCCTGCATGGTATTTTTCTTGATCGGTGGCGTGGTCAACGGATGGTCTGCTTTGTAAGGACCTTCTGGCATGTTTTTCCAGCACTGCTCAATGATGCGCAGGCTTTGTCTCATTTCTTCGACGCGCACCACCGCGCGGTCAAAACAATCGCCGTTCTTCCCAAGCGGAATATCGAAGTTGAACATTTCGTAACCGGAATACGGACGTTTTTTCCGAAAGTCCCAATCAAAACCGCAGGCTCTAAGGTTTGCGCCGGTCGCTCCCCATTCAATTGCTTCTTCCGTGGTAAAAATTCCAACGCCTTCGGTGCGCATTTTGAAGAGTCTGTTTTTCATTACCAGGTTGTCGTATTCCTTTAACCTTGCAGGGAAGTAATCGATAAAGTTCTTTACAAGAACATCCCACCCTTTCGGAAGGTCTTGTGCTACTCCTCCTATCCGAAACCAGTTGGGGTGCATACGTCCCCCGCATACCGCTTCGACAATGTCAAAAACTCTTTCGCGATCGGTGAACATGTAAAACACAGGGGATAGTTGTCCGACGTCTTGAGCAAAAGTTCCATACCATACGAGGTGGCTGGCGATCCGAAAAAATTCGCACATCATAACCCGGATCACTTTTGCGCGTTCCGGTATTTCTATGCCGGCCAGTTTTTCAACTGATAACAGGTAAGCGAGATTATTATTGACGCCTCCGAGATAATCAATGCGGTCGGTGTATGGAATATAGGTGTGCCATGATTGACGTTCGGCCATTTTTTCCGCACCGCGATGATGGAAACCGATTTCCGGCACGAGGTCAACAATATCTTCGCCATCGAGTTGAAGAATTAATCTTAGT